>NZ_JAUBPR010000003.1:0-122911 GCF_036700845.1 Microcoleus sp. S13_C5 | reverse complement strand
CTCTCGGATTCGGAACCTAACTAACCCCATTCTACTTGACAAACGATAAGTATCTATGTTTTTAATTCAAACACAATAGTCGATCGACAGTTAAACAGTATTTTGTATCGTGCGGATCTGTCAGAAGTTCGATCGCACCTCACCGAGAAGGACTCGATATCAACACGCTAGCTGAATTTACTGGCATGAACGAGACAAATTTACAGCAAGCACTTAACTCTTTGAGACGCCACGATGTAGTTTGGGAAATTGATGGCAAGTGGCGCATTATTGTCGAACTATTTCGCCATTGGGTGAATAAATGTATATAGTGTGCTTGCGTAAGTCCTGTGTCAAAAAGCCGATCGCCCCTTCTCCAAAACAAGCAAATGATGAGCAAATTGGCGTTGCTGATTTAGGGTATGAAAGCCTAAATCAGCAAGTCATAGAAACCAGTATCCACAAAAATTCTGGATTTTTAAGTTATTTTTTTCATCCCCTGATTAAGCAACGCCAGATTACACATTAGTGTAATATCAATTCCGGTTGCACTCATACATGATGTTGACTGTTGACTGTTGACTGTGAACCGAACAACTGAAAATTGCGCCGAGATAGGTGGCGACTTGTAACAATCATTCATGAATTGCCCTCTAATTTATCACCTGACGATGCAGCCGGAAACGATCTAACTTAAATAGATGAGGGGCAACTCGCGTCGCCCCTCATTTATTTAACCAACTGCAAAATTAAACTTCCACAGCAATCTTTTGTTCCGAAGCCTCCGGCGAATTCGCTTCACTCGGCGGCACAACTTGCCAGAACTTAGGCAAATATTCCGACCAATTTGCCAAAATCTTCTCAGCTTTCTTGCTGCCAGTTCGATCGCACTGAGCCTCAATCAACTCCTTCAATTGCGCCTCCCCAGCCGCCGTACAAACGCGCTGCATCTTCACAATCTCCCCGTTGACATGAGCCGGGAAACTGCCATCTTCATCGAGGAAATAAGCCAAACCGCCAGTCATTCCAGCGCCGACATTTCGACCGACTTTTCCTAACACCACAATCACGCCGCCAGTCATGTACTCGCAGCAGTGATCGCCTGCACCTTCAATCACAGCTTTCGCCATCGAGTTACGCACCGCAAACCGTTCGCCAGCTTTACCCGCAGCCAACAGAGTTCCCCCCGTCGCACCGTACAAACAAGTGTTACCGACGATCGCATTTTCGGAAGCATCATAAGTCGCACCAGCCGGCGGTGCGATCGCGATTTCGCCGCCGTGCATTCCTTTACCAACGTAGTCGTTGGCTTGGCCTGACAGTACCAGCGTCATTCCCGGCAAATTGAACGCGCCGAAGCTTTGGCCCGCGCTACCAGTGCAATTGAGGGTGATTTGACCGCTAAAGCCCGTGTTGCCGTGTTGCTGTGCGATCGCACCTGCTAAACGTGCGCCTACAGTGCGATCGGTATTCACCAATTTTACACTCTTGCTAACAGTGCCGTGATTGGCGATCGCACTTTGAATCTCAGCATCCGCGAGCAAATCATCGTCTAACACAGGCCCGTTGGTGTGTACGTCGCCGTGGATCAAGAAAGATCGATCGCTCTTAGTATCAGGTAACTTGGTCAAACAATCCAAATTAATCGCTTGGGTTTTAGTTAGTTTCACCCCCTCGCGCATTGTCAGCAAATCCGCGCGGCCGATGATATCTGCGATCGACTTATAACCCAATTTCGCCAGCAAACTCCGCACTTCTTGTGCTACGAAATAGAAGAAATTAACAACGTGTTCCGGCGTACCGGGGAACCTTTTCCGCAAGTGTTCTTGTTGAGTTGTCACGCCCACCGGACAACTATTCATGTGGCAAACGCGAGCCATAATACAGCCTTCTGCAATCATTGCCACCGTGCCGAAACCGTACTCTTCGCCGCCCATCAAAGCGCCTACAATCACGTCCCAGCCGCTTTTAAAGCCACCGTCAACGCGCAGTAAAACTCGATCTCGCAATTTATTTTCCATCAGCACCCGGTGAACTTCAGTCAATCCCAGTTCCCACGGAGAACCTGCGTGCTTAATCGAACTCAATGGAGAAGCACCAGTGCCGCCATCGTGACCGGAAATTTGAATCACATCAGCATTTGCCTTGGCGACACCAGCGGCTACAGTCCCGATGCCGACTTCCGACACCAATTTCACCGAAACTCCTGCTTTCGGATTGATTTGGTGCAAGTCAAAAATCAACTGCGCCAAATCCTCGATCGAATAAATGTCGTGGTGAGGAGGAGGCGAAATCAGCGTGACACCCGGTTTCGATCGGCGCAAATAAGCAATGTACTCGCTCACTTTCGCCCCTGGCAATTGACCGCCTTCACCCGGTTTCGCACCTTGTGCGATCTTAATTTCGATTTGTTGGGCGTTCATCAGGTACTCAGGAGTCACCCCGAAGCGTCCCGAAGCTACTTGTTTGATGGATGAAGAAGCTGTATCGCCGTTCTGCAAACCTTTTAAGTGAGGTAGCGTTTGTGAGAAACCTGCCTCGCTCACATCGTTTAGCACTTTGTAGCGCACCGGGTCTTCGCCGCCTTCGCCGGAGTTGGATTTGCCGCCGATACGGTTCATCGCAATCGCTAGCGTTTCGTGGGCTTCCGGGGACAAAGCACCGAGGGACATACCGCCGGTGGCGAACCGCTTGACAATATCTGCTACAGATTCTACGTCTTCAATGGGAATGGAAGGGCGATCGCTCTGGAAATCCAGCAAATCCCGCAAAGCCGTTACCGGGCGATTTTCGAGCAGTTGCTTGTAAACCTCGTAATGGTCGTAGGCACTTTCACCATTTTTGTCACCAATTGGTGTCATTTTTGGTTCGGCCCCATTGCCGTTACCGTTAGTGTGAGCCTTAAAAGTAGTTACAGCCTTGTGCAAAGCCTTCGCCATTTCCGGGCTGTTCATGTGATATTCACCACCCCGGCGGTACTGCACAAAGCCGTAATTTTCCAGCTTCTTGAGGTGCAATTCTGGGAAAGCCTGACTGTGGAAAGACATTACCTCATTAGCGAGTTCCGCCACACTCAAACCGCCGATCCGAGAAACCGTGCCTTTGAAGCCCAAATCGAGCAAATCACCGCCAATGCCGATCGCCTCAAAGATTTGCGCCCCCTGATAGCTAGCCAGCAGTGAAATCCCCATTTTCGACATAATCTTCAGCAGCCCATTTTCCACCGCTGTGCGGTATCTAGCTTGAGCCTGCGTGACGGTAATATTGGGAATTTTGCCGTGCTGCATCAAGTTTTGAGTCTTCGTGTCAGACCACCAAGCGCGCACACTTTCCAAGGCCAGGTAAGGGCAAACAGCCACCGCACCGTAACCGAGCAAACAAGCGAAGTGGTGAGTGCTCCAACATTGCGCGGTATCCACAACCAGCGAAGTTTGCATCCGCAGCCCGACGCTAATTAAGTGGTGGTGAACCGCGCCAACTGCCAGGAAGGGCGGAATATAAGTGCATTCTGCACTCAACCCAACAGCATAAGATTCGCCTTCTGCCTTCGAGACTCGATCGGTCAAAATCAGAATTCTCGAACCCTCGCGCACCGAAGCAGCCGCCTCTTGACAAAGTTGCTCGACTGCGCTCTTCAAACCTCCAGGCCCGGCAGAAATTTTGTAAAGCGTTGACAATTCCGTAGCTAGGAAAGACTTTTGCTCTTTCAAGAAATACAGTTCAGCGTCGTTGAGTACGGGGGAATCAATTTTCAGCCGCTTGGCATTTTCCGGCACTGCTTGCAGTAAATTGCCCCGCAGACCCACATTCATGGTCAGCGACATCACCATCCCCTCGCGCAGGGGGTCGATCGGCGGATTTGTCACTTGAGCGAACCGCTGTTTGAAATAGTTGTACAGCAACTGAGGCTTTTCTGACAACACAGCTAACGGAACGTCGTCGCCCATGCAGAAAGTCGGTTCTTTCCCAGAACTCGCCATCTCGACGATCACCATGTCCAAATCTTCGGCTGTGTAGCCGAAAGCAGTTTGGGTGGCTAACAGCGTTTGCGAGTCGAGGGTTGCGGTTTCGGCAAAAGGCTGCGGTTCCAAGGTTTCGCGGTGTTTTTGCAGCCATTCGCCGTAGGGGTGCCGCTTAGCAATGCGCTGTTTTAGTTGCCAATTTTTGAGAATTTCTTGAGTTTGCAGGTCAACTGCAATCATTTGTCCGGGCCCCAAACGGCCTTTTTCGACTATATCTGCTTCGGGAATATCGACAACTCCGGCTTCGGAGGCCACAATTACCAAACCGTCTTTAGTAATGCAGTAGCGGGCAGGCCGCAAACCGTTGCGATCGAGCGTAGCACCTACTTGTTTCCCGTCGCTGAACACCAGCAGTGCGGGGCCGTCCCAAGGTTCTTGAATGCCGCTGTAATATTCGTAAAAATCGACAATTTCTGGATATGGAGCCAAATCCGGCTGATTTTTGTAGGCTTCGGGCACCAGAATTGTCAGGGATTCCAGGGGGGTGCGGCCGGAGTGTACCAACAACTCCATCACGTTGTCCAAGTTGGCCGAATCGCTGCTTTCGGGATTGACAATTGGGTTAAACGTGTCGATATCAGCTTGACTCCAATTCGGGTGAGCTAAATTAGCTTGCCGCGCCCTCATCCAGGTAATATTGCCCAACAGCGTGTTAATTTCCCCGTTGTGTCCCAGCAAGCGCATAGGCTGGGCTAAGTGCCAGCGGGGCATGGTGTTGGTGCTGAAGCGCCGATGATAGACGGCAAAGGAGCTTTTATAAGCGGGATTTTTCAGGTCTGGGTAAAATTCTGCTAGTACAGCCGATCGGACCATGCCTTTATAGACGATCGTGCGGCAGGAGAAAGAGCAAGTATAAAAGTCTTGGCGGGTGAAGTTGGGGCGATTTGACAGGGCGTGTCCGATCGTGCGACGCGCCAGAAATAGATGTTTGTCGAGTTCGTCTCCCTGTAATTGCGGTGAACTGACTATTACTTGTTCGATTTGAGGTTGATTTTCTAGCGCTTGCTCGCCCAAAACCGACGGTACAATGGGAACTTTGCGCCATCCCAAAAGTTTCAGCCCGCGATCGGTCAGAACTTGCTCAACCACCTGCCGGGCTATAGTCGCTTGAAATTTATCTTGAGACAGAAACAGCATTCCCACGCCGCAGTTTTCCCGTGCGGGAGGCACAATTCCCTGTTCGGCGAACCAAGTATCCAGCAATTCCCAAGGAATCGCGGTCATTAAACCTGCACCGTCGCCAGAATCTTGGTCGGCGCTGCAACCGCCGCGGTGTTCCAGACAAGTTAAAGCTGGGAGCGCTTTCTCAATAATCGAGTGGGTAGCTTCACCGCTTTGGTTGGCAATAAAGCCCACACCGCAGGCATCTCTTTCTTCCACTAACCAGCTTTGGCCGGCATAGGGAGTTCCTCGCTGAGTCTGATGCACGTTTCTGTTTGGATCGATCGTGTTACCCATGTTGATTGAATGTTATTTCCGTGATTGTGTGGTTGATGCGTTTTTATAGCTCGGAGACAGAAAGCTGCCGAGCGGTGGGAGCCTAGTAAACTTTAAGACAGCACATTGGAAGCTGATTTGATTAAAAATTTACGTCTATGCGGCCTGTACTTAGCACTGAAACCCTGTTTGCAGATTTTAAATTATCTCGCTCGCATCCTCTCGGAGATGTCTCCTAGAATACCCTGCTGTTAAAAAGCTGTGATTCTTTGGGAAATCGCCGCCCTGCAACTAGATACTTTGCAGGCGATTCCCTACGGGATAGCTGCGCTTCACGAGTTTTTTGTGTGTTTTTTTCCTGAGTCCGCAAGGGTAGCCTTGCGGACTCAGGTAGATAGTAACTTTAGCGTTATTTTGCTTGCTGCGCTGTTGAGTTGCTTTCGTCAGCGCCTGCAGACACAAAAGCCACCTGCCCGCTGAGTCGGTAGTTGCAATGTTGTAGCAGCGCGGTTCACAACTGGTAAAACCTGTCTTATTGTGCAGTCAACCCTCGGGCCGCGAACATCAATTGTATCAAGAAATTGATAAAATTTCACCGCTTACAGTCCGAGTTTGCACGCAAGTCTGGTCAGCGATCGTCCAGAACCCAGGCTAAGATGCCTAGCCGAAAAAGGTTGACAGTTTTCCCTAAGCCTATTTTATATTTTTTTACCCACAAACGTTTTTGACACTCTCAGGTCTACAGACGCGCTTGATTCTTGATTCGTTGAGGCGATTTGCTGATGCAGTATTTCTAACCGCAACCGTGTCTGAATTAAATATTTTTGCTAAGTATTCAATTCAGAAACGGAACTAATACCAAGACGCCTCGTTAATTAACTTAGCTAGGCAAGGATTTTTCACCATATTTTTTATACTATTAATTGGATTATTAACTTCCTCTTCAATGAACTGCTGTCATTCAATCATCGTTAGACTCCTTCATTTTCTACTTAGTCTCAACTCCGTTATCAATATCTCTTACCTAAAATATTAAGTCTTGTTTTTAAAATGGCGTTTTCATAATTTGAGCTACAAAGTAGATTAAACTAAATATAGTTAATCAATAGCACGGGCGATAGAGCGAAAATAGTAGATAGTAACTCTAAAAAGCTTCAGGCTTGACAGGAGCAGTAGGAATAGGTAGATATGGCTAGCATAACAAATATTTTTCGAGGATATCAGATTAACGAGCAAATATATGCAGGCAATCGAACTCTAGTTTATCGCGGCCTGCGCTCCTCAAATGGGCAGCCCGTCGCGATCAAAGTGCTGCGAAATGACTTTCCCCGCTTCAACGAACTCGTTCACTTCCGCAACCAGTACGTCATTGCTAAAAACTTAGAGATCCCCGGCACTGTCAAGGCATACAGCCTGGAGACTTACCATAACCACTATGCTCTGGTGATGGAAGACTTTGGCGGAATTTCCTTAAGTAGCTACCTCGCTAGTCTAGTGTTCGCCAGCAACGAACCGCTAAAAGGCTTGCCTATTAACGAGTTTCTTCCCATTGCAATTCAAATTGCAAACTCGCTCGACGGACTTTATCGCCACCACGTCATCCATAAAGACCTCAAACCTGCCAACATTTTAATTAACCCTGTCAGCAAACAAGTTAAGCTGATTGACTTCAGCATCGCTTCCCTGTTGCCGCGCCAAACCCAAGAAATTCAAAATCCCAACGTCCTCGAAGGTAGTTTACCTTACATATCTCCAGAACAAACTGGCCGGATGAACCGAGGCATTGATTACCGCACGGATTTCTACTCTCTGGGAGTTACATTCTACGAACTGCTGACGAGACAGTTGCCTTTCCAAAGCGACGATCCGATAGAGTTAGTACACTGTCACCTTGCCAAGCAGCCTATTCCAGTTCATCACCTTAACAATAGCGTTCCATTGGTGCTATCTGAAATTGTTAGCAAACTGATGGCGAAGAATGCTGAAGATAGGTATCAAAGTGCGATCGGACTCAAGTTTGATTTGGAAACTTGTTTGCACGAATGGGAAGAGACAGGTCAAATTACTTCCTTTAAATTGGGAACGCGAGATTTGTGCGATCGCTTCATCATCCCGGAAAAATTATATGGTAGAGAGAGCGAAGTATTCTCCCTACTGGCAGCCTTCGATCGCGTAAGTGCAGGAAGCGCGGAAATGATGCTGGTGGCTGGCTTCTCAGGCATTGGCAAAACCGCCGTCGTCAACGAAGTTCACAAACCCATTGTCGCAGCTAGAGGCTACTTCATCAAAGGCAAATTCGACCAATTTGGGCGCAGTCAACCCTTCTCAGCTTTTGTACAAGCTTTTCGCGATTTAATGGAGCAATTGCTGAGCGAAACAGATGCTAAAGTTGAGCAGTGGAAGACTCAAATCCTGGCAGCATTGGGCGATAATGCTCAGGTAATCGTTGAGGTAATTCCCGAACTAGAGCGGATTATCGGAGAGCAACCCCCCGCACCCGAACTCGTTGCCAGTGCTGCCCAAAATCGCTTCAATCGGTTATTTGAGAAGTTCATTCAAGTCTTCACAACCAAAGAACATCCCCTCGTTATCTTCTTAGACGACTTGCAATGGGCCGACTCAGCCTCATTGAAGTTGATTCAACTTCTGACGAGCGAGCGCGATCGCCACTATCTCTTATTAATTGGAGCATATCGAGATAACGAAGTCAGTCCCCTACACCCTTTGGTGCTGACATTATCCGACATTCAACAAAGCGGAGCTACGGTAAACACCATTACCCTCGCGCCGCTCGATCGCTCGGAGTTGAATTGTCTGATTGCGGATACCTTAGCTTGTTCTACAGCATGGGCTCTGCCTTTGACAGAACTCGTTTATCAGAAAACCCAAGGCAATCCCTTTTTCAGCACACAATTCCTCAAATCTTTGCATGAAGATGGGATAATTGAATTTAATTTTGAATCTCGGTATTGGCAGTGCGATATCGTCATAGTGCGAACCTTGGCACTAACGAATGATGTAGTAGAATTCATGGCACTTCAGTTACGAAAGTTGCCAATCAGGACACAAGAAGTTTTAAAGTTAGCTGCTTGTATTGGCAATCAGTTCGATTTGGCGACGTTAGCAATTGTTGATGAAAATTCGCCAACAGAAACAGCAACAGCTTTGTGGAGAGCATTGCAAGAAGGGTTTATTTTGCCAGTTAGTGATGTTTATAAATTTTATCAACAATCTAGTAAAGACTTATCTGAACCAGCGGCCCGGGAAGACACCGCTGCCTTATTAACTAGCCATGAACAATTAGCCAAATACAAGTTTTTGCATGACCGTGTACAACAGGCTGCCTATTCTCTCATTCCCGAAGACCAAAAACGCTCGACCCACTTAAAGATAGGGCAACTGCTGTTGAGGGATACATCGGAAGTCGAGCGGGAAGAAAGAATTTTTGAAATGGTCAACCATTTGAATATGGCGATTAAGCTGGTTAGCGATCGCGTGCAACGGGAAGAATTTGCCCAGCTAAATCTAGTAGCTGGACGAAAAGCAAAAGCCGCAACAGCGTATGCGGCAGCCCTTGAGTGCTTGAGTAACGGAATTGAATTATTAGCAACGGATTGTTGGGACAGCCAGTACCAACTCACCTTAAACCTATATAAGGAAGCAGTTGAAGCGGCATTCCTGAGCGGTGAATTTGAACAGATGGATCAATGGGTGCAAATCGTGTTGCAGCAAGCCCGAACCTCTCTGGATACTGTGAAAGTTTATACAGTGCGAATTCAAAGTTACATCGCTCACAATAATTTACCCTTAGCAGAAAAGACTGCGCTGATTGTTCTCAAACAACTGGGCGTGGAATTTCCCGAGAATCCCAGCCCGGAAAAGGTTCAGCAAACCCAGGAAGAAACAAAACGCAAGTTCGCCAGCTACACGTTGGAAGAATTGATTAATCTTCCAGAGATGACCGACTCCTATTATCTGGCAGCGCTGCGAATTTTAGGCACGGTTGTATCGGCTTCTTATCAGTCTGCATCTAAATTATTCCCGCTGATTGTGTGCAAGCCAATAGAACTATCTCTCACCTATGGAAATGCCCCTACATCTGCTTTTAGTTATGCTTGGTACGGTTTAATTCATGCAGGAACAGGAGGTGATATTGATATCGGCTATCAATCAGGTGAGGTAGCTTTAGGTCTGCTAAATAATCTGAAAAGCAAAGAGCTAAAAACTAAAACCTACAATCTTGTTTATGGCTATGTCCGGCATTGGAAACGCTACCCCGAAGATTCTTTGCCATTTTTATTAGAAGCCCATCAAATTGCCCTAGAAGCAGGAGAATTAGAATATGCTGCCTATGGACTTTACAATTATACGGCGCTTTCTTTCTCTATGGGCAGAGACTTGGCGGAAATGGAGCGCGAGACAGAAACCTTTGATCGCGCTATTCATCAGATTCGTCAGGGAAATGCACTCAGTTTCGTGAAAATTTTTCGGCAGGCTGTTTTGAACTTGCGAGGTAAAACCGATAACCCCTGCCGTTTGGTTGGGGAAGCTTATGATGAAGACATCATGATACCGCAGCATCAAGCTAATAACGTGCAGTATGCGATTTGCAGCGTTTATCTCAACAAGTTGATTCTCGGTTATTTGTTTGAAAACTATCAACAAGCACTGGAAAATGCCGTGCTAGCAGAGAAATATTCGGATGCTCTAACCGCAGGGCTTCAGTATTCACTGATTTATTTCTATGGGTCTCTAACGTACTTAGCGGTGTATGCCGAGGCTGATGCGGAAAAACAAGCTGCACTCCTAGAAAAAGTAGCAGTAAATCAGGCAAAAAGCAAGCGATGGGCGGAGTATGCCCCTATGAATCACTTGCATAAGTTCTATTTGGTCGAGGCAGAGCGCTATCGCGTTTTAGGACAGCAAGTTGAGGCGATGGATTTTTACGATCGCGCGATCGCTTTAGCTAAAGAAAACAAATACCTCAATGAAGAAGCTTTAGCCAACGAGCTGGCTGCCCAATTTTATTTACAGTGGGGGAAAGAAAAACTGGCTCAACTTTATCTAATTGATGCCTACTATTCCTACTCTCGTTGGGGGGCTAAAGCGAAGATTGATGCCTTAGAACAATGCTATCCTCAATTGCTTTCTCCTATTCTGCAACAGAATAAAGGTCGTTTGTTCGAGGCAATGAACACTTTTAATGACACCTCATTTTCTACCAACAACCAAACAATTACTGGGAGTACGAGTATCACAGTAATAGATTTACCAACAGTTATCAAAGCTTATCAAGCCTTGTCGAGCGAAATTAAGCTTGAACAATTGCTCACTACCCTTATGGAAGTGGCGCTTCAGAATGCAGGCGCTCAAACAGGAGTATTGATGATTTTGAAAGAAGAGGACGACTGGACAATCGCCGTCCACTGTAGCGATCGCCAAGGCTGTCTCCTGCAAGAAACTATTGGGATCGAGGAGAGCGAATCAATTCCCCAGACTATCATTAATTACGTTAAACGTAGCAATAAAACCCTAGTTTTCGATGATGTCAAGACGGAATTAATATTTACTTCTGACCCCTATATCAAGCAGCACCAACCTAAGAGCATCCTATGTACTCCGATTATCCATCAAGGCAAAATGATGGCAATTCTGTATTTGGAAAATAATCTGACGACAGGGGCATTCACTGGCGATCGCGTCGCCCTCCTCAACATCCTCTGCTCCCAAGCTGCCATCTCGCTGGAAAACGCCCGCTTGTATCAGGAATCTCAACAGCTTTATCAGCAATCTCAGGATTATGCCCAAAAACTAGAGCAGTCTATCCAGGATCTCAAACAGATGCAACTGCAATTGGTGCAGGGTGAGAAGATGTCTGCTCTGGGAAATTTAGTCGCAGGGGTAGCCCACGAAATTAATAATCCCGTCGGCTTTATCGCCGGCAACTTGCAACCGGCTCAAGAATACGTAGGGGATTTATTCAACTTGATTGATTTGTATCAAGAAAAATTTCCCACTCCGGGAGTGGAAATTGAAACTGTAATTGAGGATATAGACTTGGAGTATTTGCGAGAAGATTTGCCCAAATTGATTGGCTCGATGAAGGAAGGAGTTGAGCGCATCCGGAATATCAGCACGAGTTTGAGAACGTTTTCCAGGGCAGATAGCGATCGACCAGTTTCTTTTAATATTCACGACGGACTCGAAAGCACTCTGCTAATTCTCAAGCACCGTTTAAAAGCCAGCGAGTTCCGCCCGGCCATTGAAGTTGTGAAAGAGTATGGTAACTTACCCCTAGTGAAATGCTTTCCCGGACAGTTAAACCAGGTATTTATGAATGTGCTGGCTAATGCCATTGACGCTCTGGAAGAGTCAAATAAGGGGCTCAGTTTTAGTGAAATTAAAGCCCTATCTAATCGAATCACGGTTCAAACCGCTCTGAGCGAATCCAAAAATCAGGTTTTGATTCGGATTAAGGATAATGGAGTGGGGATGTCGGCCCAAGTCCAGGAAAACATCTTTAACCACTTATTCACAACCAAGCCTGTGGGTCAAGGAACGGGATTAGGATTGTCTATAGCCCACCAAATTGTTGTGGAAAAACATGGAGGTACGTTACTCGTGAATTCTTCTTTGGGGCAGGGTTCTGAGTTTGTGATTTCTATTCCAGGGTGAGCCTTTTGTAGTAGGGCTTGATCGCAATTAGTGCGATAGCCAAAAATATCGGATTTAGTAGGAAAAAACATACGGATTTTCCGGCTTTCTAAATCCCCATGCGTTTAGAAGTGAAATTGTGAGTTGTAAGCTGTGAAACGTAATTTTTTCTATTGGCGCCCAATATTGTCAGTCTCGATTTTACCCGTACTGGCGATCGCCCCGTCTTTAGTCTGGAATCAGCCCGCAAGAGCACAACAGGGGGAGAGGGCTGGGCTGATTCATGCTTCGAGATCCCGCCAGGGAATGAATTCCCTGGCTGATAGCGAAAGTCGGTTAAAACCGACTGAAATATTCACCGATAGTTCTCTTGAGAGAACTTCAGCTATGAGACAGGGGTTGAAACCCCTGTCGGGCTATAGGCTTTTGGCTCAATCTGTACCGCCCTCTTCGATAATTAGACAAGGCCGCCAAGTGTCTCTAAACGGCCGCATTCTCCCTTTAAGTTGGACTCAGCAGCCGGCAAACAGCACTTCTGCGGATTTCCGAACTTGGATTGCTGATGTGGGATTGATGCAAAGTGCGGGAGTGGATTTGCTTAGCAGCGCCGACAGTACCAAACAACCAGTGCAGTGGTTTTCGGTATCTTTAACCGGCGCTCAAAGCTTAGCAACCTGGGCAACAGGCCCGTATCGTTACTTAGATGTTACCGATTTGGCTAGACTTGCGGGCTGGCAGATATCTGCTGATGGGAATATTCTAAAAATTACTTCTCAAACTGCAAGTGTTACCGGAATTCGGCAAGCAGAAATAGAATCGGGCGATCGCATTGTTTTAGATCTCGATCGACCGGCCCCTTGGGAAGTCAACTTTGTCAATAAACCAATCCCGTCGCCGACACGCACACCCAACCCCCCGGACGACCCCACAAAGCCCGCTATCCCACTGCAAAACCTCCGCGCAGCGCCCAACCTCGAAACACCAGACGACCCGACCAAACCCGCCCTGCCGCTGCAAATAACGCCCGCAGCGCCGATCGCCGGTCAAGAATGGTCGATCGCGATCGATGCCAAAGTCGCTCCCGCCTTACTTCAGCAGATTTTCTCAACCAGCAAACAATTGCTATCACTAAAAGTCGAACCTGACGGCGCTCAAACTAAAGTCAAAGTGACGATTCCTTTAGGTTGGCGGCCGCAAGTTTTCAGCCTGGGAAATCCCAATCGATTAGTTATCGACATTCGGCCAGATTCGTTAGTAGAAAAAAACATTATTTGGGCGCCCGGTGTGCAGTGGCGGCAGCAGTATCATAATTTAGGAACTGCTCGTTTTCCGGTAGTTTGGCTAGAAGTGAATCCCCGTCAAGCTGGTGTAAAAATTCGACCAATTCTCAGCAATCCCCCTGCCGATCAAGGGACTGCACCTTTATTGCAAACAGCAGAAGTGTCGGGTGCGGCTGCGGCGATTAATGCAGGGTTTTTCAATCGGATAAATCGATTAGCTTTAGGGGCAATTCGGCGGGACAATAAATGGCTTTCCGGGCCGATTTTGAACCGGGGGGCGATCGCCTGGAATGATCTGGGAGAATTTGCGATCGATCGTTTGACTTTGCAAGAAACTGTGATAACTTCGGCAAATCAATTTTTGCCTGTTTCTTATCTCAATAGTGCCTACGTGCAATCGGGAATCGGTCGGTACAATTCTGATTGGGGAACAACTTATACTCCGTTGTCTGACAATGAAATAGTGGTGACAGTTGCGGGCGATAGAGTTGTCAGCCAATCGCCCGGAGGTGCGCCGGGAACCACAACTTTTCCCATTCCAGCTAACGGTTATATTTTGGTTTTACGTTCCGATTTTTTCCCTGCATCTGAACTCTCCATCGGCACTTTATTGCGTTTAGAAACTAACACTATTCCTGCTGATTTCAACCGTTTTCCCTACATTCTCGGCGGCGGGCCGGTGTTGGTACAAAACAGTCAAGTTGTACTGGATGCTAAGGCGGAAGGGTTTAGCGATGCTTATGTTAGACAGACAGCAATTAGAAGTGCGATCGGGCGAACTGCTGCCGGGAATTTGCTGATTGTAGCGGTGCACAATCGCGCGGGCGGGGCGGGGCCAAATTTCGCAGAACTCGCGCAGATATTGCAGCAAATGGGTGCTGTGGAGGCTTTAAATTTGGATGGGGGAAGTTCGACGAGTTTGTATTTGGGAGGTAGTTTGCTCGATCGACCTCCGTCAACTGCTGCGAGAGTTCATAATGCGATCGGTATTTTCATTCAACCATAAGTAGTTAATCTTCGACATTGATTTTCGGCGGTTAGAAAGAGACTGTTGGCGAATTTAAAAGTGGTTTCACCCCTCACCCCCTAAAAATAGTGGCTCTGGACTAAATATTTAATTAAGCATATAGCTATTAACTACCAATAGCGAACCCAAATGCTGCATTCCAGATGTGAGAGGTAACGCCCTCGGCGAATTAGCCAACAGTCTCTTAGTAATTAAATGAGGTGCATCTCGATCGCAAGTTTCTGTAAGATGTACTGTATAACCTGTCCAATTAGTATCTCTTTTTGTCCGATTGCGAGCCTCGATATCGTAAGGAGATGTAATTAACTGTTTGTGGGGCGGTAAATCATCGGCTGATCCCCAATAAACTTTGCCTCCCCACCACCGATATTGCTGTATCCAGACACAGCGTAAAATTTCTACAGCTTTTAGCTGGCGCAACCATTCAGGACTTAACGGGTCATATAAAGCTGACAACAAGTGATGACCATCACAGCCAATTGTCAATGCCAAGCTTTCTTTTTCAGTTTGAGATTTTGGTAAGCGGTATTGCTCAAATCTTGTTGCATAACGCTCAGATCAATCCCGATAGACTACTGTTAATAACCATTCATCCGCCACGGTGGCTAGCTGAGCTAAGGCATGACGCAAAGTTTCTCCAACGCATTCGAGACGGTTCATTTTGCGGATGGCTCCGATGACATGAGTTGAGTCAGTTATGGCTTTACCTCTAGCTTTGAGCCATCCCCGAGCGATAAAATGTACAAGCATTTTTTCGAGCGCGACGCTTTGCATTTTACCACAAAACTCAGCGCGCGATGATTTCAGAAACCGGCAATAATTTTAGAGGGTATGACACAATGGAGAATTTTTTATGAAAGTTGCGATCGTCGGCTGTGGCTATGTGGGTACTGCGACAGCCAAACATTTACGCGGCAAATCTGATTGTACCGTGACGGCGACAACTACCACGGCGACGCGAGTAGTTGAGTTGGAGGGTGTCGCGCAGCGGGTAGCCGTGCTCAAAGGAAATGACAAAGATGCGATCGCCTCTGTACTGCAAGAACAAGATGCTGTTATGCTGTGCGTCGGTGCCCGAAATCCTCATACTTATCGGGAAAGTTATTTAGATACTGCGAAAACTTTAGTATCGGTTTTACAGCAGATACCGACAGTAAACCAGGTTATTTATACGGGTACTTATTCTGTGTATGGCGATCGCCAAAGTGAATTGGTAAATGAAGATTCTCCCGTTGCGCCTGCTAATCCAAATGGTGAAATTCTCGCCGAAACAGAACGGGTTTTATTAGCAGCATCGAGTCCAAATCTTCAAGTCTGCATTCTCCGTTTGGGAGGAATTTATGGGCCGGGGCGAGAATTAGTTAAAATCTTTGGAGGCTGGGCTGGGAGCACTCGTCCCGGTAGGGGGGAAGATGCTACTAATTGGGTGCATCGGGATGATGTGGTTGGGGGGTTAACTTTTGCTTTGGAAAATCGATTGCAGGGAATTTACAATTTAGTCGGGGATGTGTCGCTATCCAGTGGTGAATTGCTCGATCGCATTTTTGAAACTCACAATCTGCCTAAAGTTTCTTGGGATGGAAGTCCTAGCGTGCGGCCTTATAATGCTAGGGTGTCGAATCAAAAGATTAAGGCGGCTGGTTATGAGTTTATCCATCCTGAAATTAGGGAGTTTTAATAGTCCTAGGCGCAGCACCTAATTATGTAGGGTGTGCACGGCGCACCTTGCTAGAGAATATTATATTTTCCCTTTAACCCAAGTTCTAAAGGATTTCAGCAAAGCAATTTCTCCTATCGTTTGAGTGCGACTGAAAAACCCAGCCATTTCTGCTACCGATACAAAGGGAAAAGCAATACTAAAGTCGCGCTCAATATATTCAGTTTCTACCAACTGATAAAATTTCAAAACTCGCCCGTTATATAGCCAGAGTTCCGGGACCCGAAGTGCGGAGTAAATGGCAAACTTATCAACTGAACTGCTGGTAATATCTATTTCAATTGCTAAGTCGGGCGGTGGGGCAGTTTCTAAATCTAGTTCTTGCCTGCCTCTAACTGCTGCTTCATTTTGGATATAATAACAGTTATCTGGTTCTATGCCTTTTTTGGCATTTTTGAGTTTGAGAGTAGTTGAGCCAGCACTTTTAATTTCAATGTCGAGTTCTTCTGCTAAAGCAAGGATGAAATTACCGAAATTGCTCTTGTAGTTCTCATGTTCAAATAGTGGCGCCATAATTTCCAGTCTCCCTTCATCGTAAGCTATGCGATAACCTCGCTTATCGCCTATTTCTTTGAGCAACGTTTCAAAGGTTGACCAGCTAATGTTTTCTAGCAGTGTTCTCTGTTCGGCTAAATTTGAAGTAGTAGCAATCATCTCAAAATCTCCTTGAGCTGAGAAAACTCTAGTTTTATTTTACCACAGGCCCCGATACTATGAAATGGGCGATTTTTTACGGGATTGCTGCCCTTCCCGGTCTTTTTTTTACGGCAGATGCAGGCGGATAGATGCGGAGGAACGCCGATGAAGAAAGGGCGATCGCTAGATTAAATAATTATCTCGATAGCGTTCCTGTGCCATTTGTCGTGCTTCAAATTCATTCCATTGCTGGATAGGTCGTAAAGTTTCTACAGTTGTCAATTCCTCGGGAATTGGTGTACCTATTATTTGATTGATTACTTCGGCTATTACCCGACAACAGCTTTGTGGCCAACAGACTACTTGCTCCTCAGCAAATCTAATGATTATCCATCCTTTTTCTAAAAATAGTTGATGCCGCTGATTTTCTTGGACAAGCACTTCGTAATTTTTAGGCTCACCGCTTTCATAGTGATAAGGTTTATCAATTGTTATATCAATACGTAAATTTGTTAACTTATCAAAATAAGAAATTTCTATACAGTAAGGTTGATAGGAGTCAGATTTTTGGATGATTAAATTGTTATAAATTTTATCTTGAAATAATTGCTGTAAGTTCTTATAAAATTTACTTTCAAGCCACTGAGACTTGGTACTGACAATTCTACCTTCAGGAGGGACGGTTTTTATGATAATGTCTTTAATTATCTGATAGCGATACTGTTTTATTTTTTCAGGTTTTTGGGATTCTGCTATCTGCCGTTTATGCTGAATCTCACGCTTTTGCCATTCTGCTAACAAATCTTTATAATCGCGCATTTGTTGCTTGTATTGATTAAGTGTTCGTAAGTAATACATTTGTTGTTGCCAGAAGTTCAAGACAGTAACAAAGATTCCACCTACAGAAATATAGAAACTAATGATAATATTTCTACTGGCAATCAGACCAATAGTTGCAAAAGGAATAATTAATGGGAGAGATTTATAAAAAAACAAAAGTACATCAATGGGTTGGGGCTTATAACTAGGAGGTAAAGGTTTGGGTTCACTAAATTTCCATGTGAATGGAACTGCATTCATAGCTTGAATAACAGGGTCGGGCATGAGGATAATAGGATATTGAGTCATGTTTTTTAGTGGTTGTATTATTAAACGATAATATTCAACTATTTTCACGAGATATTCCGCTCGGCAAAGACAAACAATGTTCTAACAAGGTGGGCAAATGCCCACCCTACCAAATTACCCCATAATCCCACCAAAAAAGTCGATCGTCTCTTTCAACGCTTTCACAAACACATCAATCTCCTCGCGAGTATTGTAAAAATACAAACTCGCCCGCGCCGTAGATGAAACGTTCAAATAGCGGTGCAAAGCTTGCGTGCAGTGATGCCCGGAACGAATCGCGACTCCCTCCTGATCTAACATGGTAGACAAGTCTTGAGAGTGAATTTCTCCCGCAGTAAATGCCGCCAAAGCTGCCCTACCTTCGCCGTTGCTGTCTGGTTGTGGCCCGTAAATTTTGATCTCTGGAATTTGCCGCAATTGTTGGAACATATAAGCAGTCAATTCAGCTTCGCAAGCGTGAATCTTATCCATGCCAATGTTACTAAGATAATCGATTGCTGCACCAAGGGCGATCGCCTCTCCGATTGCAGGGGTGCCGGCCTCAAATTTGTGCGGCAAATCGGCATAAGTGGAATAATCGAGAAACACGTCAGCAATCATCTCGCCGCCGCCGAAAAACGGAGGCATTTCTCTCAGCAAGTCCAGTTTACCGTACAGAAAACCGATGCCAGTCGGAGCGCACATTTTGTGACCGGAAGCAACCAGCCAATCGCAATCTATTGCTTGCACGTCTACTATCATGTGCGGCACGCTTTGGCAAGCATCAATTAAAACTCTTGCACCGTAAGTGTGGGCAATTTTGCAGATTTCTTTGACTGGACTGATGCAGCCCAAAGTATTAGAAACGTGAACGGTTGACACCAATTTAGTTTTATGGGAAATCAGCGTTTTAAACTGTTCCAAATCAAACTCGTTAGTGTCCGTTAACTCGACAAACTTCAACACCGCACCGGTTCTTTGAGCCATCATTTGCCACGGAACGAGATTGCTGTGGTGTTCCATCACCGACAGGATAATTTCATCTCCGGCTTGCAGATTGCTCAAACCCCAAGAATAAGCAACCAAATTAATCGCTTCGGTAGCGTTGCGAGTGTAAACAATTTCTTGTCGCGACGCCGCATTTACAAACGCAGCCACTTTGTCTCTCGCACCTTCGTAAGCATCAGTCGCTTTGGCGCTGAGAGTGTGGGCGCCCCGGTGGACGTTTGCATTGTATTGTCCGTAGTAATCACGCCAAGCGTTGAGCACAGCTAGGGGTTTTTGAGAAGTAGCTGCATTGTCTAAATAAACTAGCGGTTTACCGTTAACTTTTTCATTCAAAATTGGAAAGTCGCCGCGAACTTTTGATGCGAGGGTTTTTTCTTGAATAAGTGTCATATTTTTTGAAGTTAATGATTTGTCGTTGGGTGGGGGCGGGTTTACGAAATTGTTGGTTTTAGGCAATTATTATTCGTGAAACCCGTCCCTACAGGCTGTTAAAAATGGTGCCGGATGTGGTATGGACACAGCAGTGCTGTGTCCTCTGTATCCTCATTTGTATGAGTTATCCTTGGATAGCCACGCAGGTAGAAAGCATTTTCGCCACGCCAATAATTGGCAACTGATTGAGAATTTCCGCCGCAAAAGCATCGATTAGCAAATAGCGGCTTCTTTCTAAATCCAAACCGCGACTTTGCAAGTAGAAAAGTTCATCATCTTCTAACTGGCTGACAGTTGCACCGTGGGAACATTTAACGTTGTCGGCGACAATTTCCAACTGCGGTTTGGTATCTACGCGAGCTCTCGGCGACAGCAACAAATTCCGGCTCAATTGTCCGGCATCTGTCAATTGTGCGGCTTTGCGAACGAAAACTTTGCCGTTAAATACAGCGCGAGCTTTGTTACCGATAATGCACTTGTGCAATTGGCGGCTTGTACCGTGGGGGTGATTAAAATCGATTAAACTGTGAGTGTCAGATAACTGTTCGCCAAAGGCTACGCTTAAGCCGTTTAAAGTTGTTTCAGTGGCTTCGCCACGCTGAAAAACTTCTAAATTGTGCCGCGATATTTTGCCTCCCAAGCTGATAGCATGACAAGTATAACGGCTGTTGCGAGATTGCTCGATCGCACTTTTGCCGATATGAAAAACCTCTCCACCTTCCCGCTGAAGGCGAACGTGATTCACAGTGGCGTTTTCGCCGACAATAACATCCGTTACAGCATTCGTAAATGCAGGGACATTACCGATAGTTGCGTAGTCCTCAACCAGCGTCACATTGCTTCCAGGCTCAGCTATGACCAAGCAGTGCGGCTGGGACATCGTGGGAGATGCACCGGGCGCTGTCAGGAACAGCAAGTGAATCGGAAGGTCGATCGACATCTTGGCCGGCACGAACACCACCGCAGAATCCGTCAAACCCGCAGTATTCAGCGCGGTAAACACCTCTGTTTGCTGTTTGTGCTTGCTCAAAACATCGGTGATGCGCCCTTGATATTTTTCGGGTACATTAGATAGATTACCTGCGTAAAAGTCGATCCTCTTCGAGGGCTCCGCTAACGGCAAATTGGGAAAAACTGACGACTCCACCGTTGACAAATCCGGCGCATAAAACCCGTTGACAAACACCAATCTTAATGGTAAATCTGCCTTGTTTTTCACTGGCATAATGATATCAGCCAGCTTAACTGTTGACTGATAGCTTTGGGGTATATGAAAAGGAATTTGCAACACCGCCGACAAATCAGTAAAGCGCCATTCTTCATCCTTCACCGTTGGAAAACTCGAAGAAAGCACGTATTGAGTCGCCGCATCCCGCAAATCCTGCAACCCGTAAGCAGAACTTTCGTTATTAGCTGCGCCCAACTTGCCGCACTGATTCACCAAATCAGTCAAAAACATTTCCCTACTAGCAACTTGCGTATTCATCATCGCGCGCCTACTCCTGCTGCTTCCTCTTCCACAACCCAGTCATAACCGCGCTCTTCCAATTCCAGCGCCAACTCTTTCGGGCCAGTCAAGATAATTCTGCCCGCTTCCATGACGTGAATAAAATCAGGAATAATGTAATTCAGCAACCGCTGATAGTGAGTAATTACCAACATCGAATTTTCAGCAGTTGACAACTGATTCACACCGCCGGCGACAATCTTGAGAGCATCGATATCCAAACCCGAATCAGTCTCGTCTAAAATAGCTAACCTCGGTTCCAACAGGGCCATTTGCAAAATTTCATTCCGCTTTTTCTCGCCGCCCGAAAAACCCTCATTTACGCTGCGGCCTAAAAAAGAATCATTCATCTTGACAATATCCAGCTTGTCCTCGATTAAATCTTGGAAATCAAAAGCATCCAATTCTTCCAAGCCGCGATGTTTGCGGTGAGAATTGTAAGCCACGCGCAAGAAATCCAGATTGCTAACGCCGGGAATTTCTAAAGGATATTGGAAAGCTAGGAACACGCCAGCCAAAGAACGTTCTTCCGGCGCTAATTCCAGCAAATTTTGACCCAAAAAAGTAACTTCTCCGCCCGTTACCGTATAAGCAGGATGGCCGGCTAATATCTTGGATAAAGTGCTTTTTCCCGAACCGTTCGGACCCATAATCGCGTGAATTTCACCCGATTTAATTTCCAGATTCAAACCCTTAAGGATTTGGGTATCTTCCACATTCGCAGTTAAATCGCGGACGGACAGCACCACTTGACTATTTTCTACAATCATCTATTTTTGTCCTTTTCCTCAATGCACTTTACAGTTTTTTCTTCTCGTTCCTAGGCTGTACCCATTGGTGACAATTTAACGTTAAACCGATAGTCCGCCCGGGAATGAATTCCCTGTCTCAAAGCTAAAGTCCTCTGAAGAGGACTGAGAAGAAAATTTTAAACTCATTAGTCCTGTTTAGAGGAGTTTAGCTATTAGCCAAGGAATTCATTTCCTGGCGGACGGGGAGCTTAAGTTGTCACCGATGGACTCGGCATGGAAGGGTTTGTCGGCCGCGAAAATTATCCGACACTTCCTTCCAGCTTCAGACTCAACAGCTTATCAGCTTCCGCTGCAAATTCCATCGGTAACTGATTAAAAACATCTTTACAGAAACCGCTAATCATCATGGAAATAGCATTTTCTGCGGAAATTCCCCGCTGTGCGAAGAAGAACAATTGCTCTTCCCCAATCTTAGAAGTAGAAGCTTCGTGTTCCACTTTAGCAGTGTGGTTCTGCACTTGAATATAAGGGAAAGTATTGGCTTGAGCGTTATCCCCTATCAGCATGGAATCGCACTGAGAGTAATTGCGAGAGCCTTTAGCATTCGGCCCCATTTTCACCAAACCGCGATAGCTGTTGGATGAATTTCCGGCAGAAATTCCCTTAGAAATAATCGTGCTGCGAGTATTTTTACCAACGTGGATCATTTTTGTGCCGGTGTCAGCTTGCTGCTTGTTATTTGTCAGCGCTACCGAGTAGAATTCGCCTACCGAGTTGTCGCCGACTAACACGCAACTGGGATATTTCCAAGTAATCGCGGAACCGGTTTCTACCTGCGTCCAAGAAATCTTAGAATTAACTCCCTGACACAAACCGCGTTTGGTCACGAAGTTGTAAATGCCACCTTTACCGTTGGCGTCGCCAGCGTACCAGTTTTGCACTGTGGAGTATTTGATGTCGGCATTGTCCATTGTTACCAATTCCACTACGGCGGCGTGCAGTTGATTGGTGTCAAACATCGGCGCGGTGCAGCCTTCTAGGTAAGACACAGAACTGTTTTCTTCGGCCACAATTAGTGTGCGCTCGAACTGGCCGGAATCTCCGTTGTTGATGCGGAAATAGGTTGACAGTTCCATCGGGCATTTGACGCCTTTGGGAATGTAAACAAAGGAACCGTCGCTGAATACGGCGGAGTTGAGGGCTGCGAAAAAGTTATCGCCGACTGGTACGACGCTGCCGAGATATTTTTCTATTAATTCGGGATAATCTTTGACGGCTTCTGAAATGGAACAGAAAATAACACCATCTTTGGCTAACTTTTCTCTAAATGTTGTGGCAATTGAAACGCTGTCGAAAACGGCATCGACGGCAACATTTCCCAGCCGTTTTTGTTCGGATAGGGGAATGCCGAGCTTCTCGAAGGTTTCTAGCAGTGTCGGGTCTACTTCGTCCAAACTGTTGAGCTTTTTGGGCTTTTGTTTGGGCGCGGAATAGTAGATAATTTGTTGGTAGTCGATCGCGGGATAGTTGACGTGGGGCCAGGTGGGCTCGGTCATTGTCAGCCACTTCCGGTATGCTTTGAGGCGGAATTGCAGCATGAATTCCGGTTCGTTTTTCTTGGCGGAAATCAGGCGGACTACATCTTCGCTTAAGCCGCGGGGGATGGTGTCTGACTCGATGTCGGTGACGAAACCGTATTTATAGGGCTGGTTGACTAGGGTTGTGACTGTAGAGCTCATTAATTTTGCGCTTTCGAGTGTTCTGGATATGTCTCTCAAAGATGGCAGACGTAGAACTGTCGGGGGCCCGGCGAGTTCTGGGGGCTGCTCTGGGAAGTTAAACAACAGATTTGTTGCTTTAGTATATTTTAAGCTACATTAACAACAGTGATATTGTCAAAGTCAAATTAATAATTTTTTGTGAAGATGATGGAGACTACTCAGCAGACTTCCACGAAACAAGACATCCTGCAATATTTGCTCAAGGGGGGGCAGGGGACGGCTCTTGAGTTGGCGGAGTCTTTGGATATCAGTCCGCAGGCGATTCGCCGTCACTTGAAGGATTTGGAAGCGGAGGGGCTGATTCAGTATCAGTCGGTTCAGGCTGGGATGGGGCGGCCACAGCACATTTATGAGCTTACCAGTCAGGGGCGCGATCGATTTCCGAATCGTTACGGCGATTTTGCAGTCTCTTTCCTGGATACGTTGGCGGAAACTGTCGGCCGCGAGCAAGTGATTACTATCTTGCGAAAACAGTGGCAGCGCAAGGCTATGGACTACCGGCGGCTAGTGGGTGCAGGTTCGCTGCAAGAACGGGTGACTAAGTTGGTGGAACTCCGGAGGGCTGAGGGTTACATGGCTGAGTGTTATCCTGTAGAATCTGTAGAGGTTGGGATGTGCGATCGCGACGTTAAGGGCGATCGATTTGTGTTGATGGAACACAACTGCGCGATTTCTAATGTTGCTGAAACTTTTCCGAGTGTGTGTGGCAATGAGTTGGAAATGTTTGCAGCGGTTTTGCCGGATTGTATTGTGGAGCGGACTCACTCGATTATTAATGGGGAACACCGTTGCGGTTATTTGATAGCAAGGAAGAAGGAAGAAGGAAGAAGGAAGAAGGAAGAAGGATGAGAATTTCAAATTCCCAATTACCAATCCTAAATTCCAATTACTAATTACCAATTACTAATTACCAATTACCAATTTTTAATATATGGAACCGCTAGCAGATTTTTTAAAGCCGGAAGAGTGCGCCGAAGTTGATATGGCGCTGCTGTCGTCGAAGGAAAAGTTTTCGGCGCGGGTGGCAATTTATGCTTTGAGGGTGCTCAAGCAAATTGCTGGGGAGACAGGTTTGCCGGTGGCTGAGGTGACTAATGGGCAGGTGATGGATTGGATTAAGAATGATGAGAGTATTAAAGGGTCGATCGAACTTGATGCGAGTTTTGAAAACTTTTTTACGAATTTGGTGGTGGCGTCTTTGCGGCCTTTGAGGCAAATTGCGACAGAAGCCGAGATCCCGATCGAACAATTAACAGTTAAGCAGGTCGTGGCGTGGTTTGTGAAGGACGGGAAGATTCGCAGAGAACAGGGAACTGAGGCGGCTTTTTTGGACTTGTGAGTTAAAGGTCGATCGACCCCACTGGCAAATAATACGTCAAACTCGGCTATTGGGGGCGGTTTCGGGCGATCGAAAAAAAGTTTTGACTTTGGGGTTGACAGACAAAGGAAAACTTGATAAGGTAATTAAGTCGAGCGAAAGAGATGCAGCGCATCAAACTGAACGCAGACACAGGATTAAAAGTTTTCAAAGCTTTCCTGGTGCTTATGATGTAATGGAACCACTCCGATCCATCCCGAACTCGGTTGTTAAACGTTGCTATGGCGAAGATACTCGGCGGGTCACTGCCCGGTAAAATAGCTCAGTGCCAGGTTAATAATAAATTAAAGCTCTTTTCCCGCAACAACGGAAAAGAGCTTTAGTTTTTTGGGGAGTTATTAGGCATCTACACCACAGCAAGTCTTGCGCCCTTTGTAGAAATCTCAATATTCTGGGCCAGCAGCAGATTTGTGGTCGATCGAACTTGATGCGAGTTTTGAAAACTTTTTTACGAATTTGGTAATTGCGTCTTTGCGGCATGAGAGGCAAATTGCGACAGAAGCTCGGCTATTGGAGGCTGTTTCGGGCGATCGAAAAAAAGTTTTGACCAAGGGGTTGACAGACAGGGGAAAACTTGATAAGGTAATTAAGTCGAGCAAAAGAGATGCAGGGCATCAAGCTTAATAAAGACACAAGATTAAAAGTTTTCAAAGCTTTCCTGGTGCTTATGATGTAATGGAACCACTCCGATCCATCCCGAACTCGGTTGTTAAACGTTGCTATGGCGAAGATACTCGGCGGGTCACTGCCCGGTAAAATAGCTCAGTGCCAGGTTAATAATAAATTAAAGCTCTTTTCCCGCAACAACGGAAAAGGGCTTTAGTTTTTTGTGGAGTTATTACTCATCTACACAACAGCAAGTCTTCGACCCTTTGTAGAAATCTCAATATTCTCGCCCAGCAGCAGATTTGTGGTCGATCGAACTTGATGCGAGTTTTGAAAACTTTTTTACGAATTTGGTGGTGGCGTCTTTGCTGCCGTTGAGGCAAATGGCGACAGAAGCCGAAAGGGCGATCGAACAATTAACAGTTCAGCAGGTTGTGGCGTGGCTTGTGAAGGACGGGAAGATTCGCACAGAACAGGGAAACGATGGGGCGTTTTTGGATTTGTGAGTTAAAGGTCGATCAGCAACACCGGCAAATAATACGTCGAACTCGGCTATTGGGGGCGGTTTCGGGCGATCAAAAAAAACTTTTGACTTTGGGGTTGACAGACAGGGGAAAACTTGATACAGTAATTAAGTCGAGCGAAAGAGATGCAGCGCATCAAGCTTAGCATTAAGCGGAACGCCGACACAGGATTAAAAGTTTTCAAAGCTTTCCTGGTGCTTATGATGTAATGGAACCACTCCGATCCATCCCGAACTCGGTTGTTAAACGTTGCTATGGCGAAGATACTCGGCGGGTCACTGCCCGGTAAAATAGCTCAGTGCCAGGTTAATAATAAACTAAAGCTCTTTTCCCGCAACAACGGAAAAGGGCTTTAGTTTTTGCGGACTTACAGATGTTTATAATATGACAAGCGCGTAAGTCCAGAACAAAATCTGGTGTAGTTTGGAAAACAAGGGTGAAATGCGTGTTATCAGCCGAAAAATCCTGCGAGATTTCTGTGAAAGCCATGCCGATTCCTGCGATGCACTTTATGACTGGTATAGAGTTTCAAGTAAAGCGGAATGGCAGAACCTAATTGATGTTCAGCAGATTTATCCAAAAGCTGAGTCAGTCGGAAATTTTACCGTATTTAATATTAAGGGAAATCGCTATCGGCTGATTGTTGATTTGGTTTATGTTTCTCAAAGAATCTACATCAAATATGTTCTGACTCACGCTGAGTATGATAAGGATGAGTGGAAAAATGATCCGTACTTTTGATGCCAAATCTTATACAGATTTACTTGTTCGGTATCAACCAAAACCGATCGCCAATGAAGCAGAAAACGAGGCCGCGATCGCTCTCGCTTGCGAACTGGAACACCGCCCTATGCGATCGCTGGAGGAAGAGCTATTTCTGGAGCTTTTGATAACGCTGATTGAAAAATTTGAATCTGAAAATTATCCGATTCCTGCAGGAAATGCTGCTTCAATGTTGCAACATTTAATGGATGCGAGAAATTTAGACAAATCTGATTTAATTCCTGTTTTGGGAACAGAAACAGAGGTTGATAAAGTTTTTGTTAGCGGAAGGGCGATCGAAATAGATGAAGCCAGGAAGTTAGCTGATTTTTTCCAAGTTGATATGAGTTTGTTTCTTTAAGTGCGATCGGCTACTTATTGAGTAGGAGTTGCTGATATTCACTCTCAGGCTGATTAGTCATTAGTTTTAAGCGATCGACCTCCTAGAACCTTTTTGCCCAAGCTTTAGCAATATCGTCTGGGATTTTGACATCAGTTATTCTATGTTGGTACTTGTGCATCACAAAGTCTATGCAGTCACTGACTTCTGGCAAAATGATTCGGGAAGTTGCTGCAATCTGGCGATCGCAATATCACGAATAGTCATAATAATTGCCTCTTTGAGTCGTCATTTATTTTAACACAATCATAAAAACATCGTGCTTATGATGTAATGGAACCACTCCGATCCATCCCGAACTCGGTTGTTAAACGTTGCTAGGGCGAAGATACTCGGCGGGTCACTGCCCGGTAAAATAGCTCAGTGCCAGGTTAATAATAAACTAAAGCTCTTTTCCCGCAACAACGGAAAAGGGCTTTAGTTTTTTGGTGAGTTAGGCGAAAAGAGAAAGTGAATATTACAACTCAAACCTCATAGCAGATAACCTCAAAAGTCTCACAGAAAACCTTTCGGCGGTGGGGCGGATTTTGTTAGACCGCATGAGGGATTTCCTGTTGGACAAGGATTTGAATCACAAACTCGGTTCCCTTACCAGGAATTGAGAAGCAATCTAACTTACCGCGATGTTTCTCAGTGACAATCTGATAGCTAATCGGCAGCCCCATGCCCGTTCCCTTACCGACAGACTTTGTGGTGAAAAATGGATCGAAGAGGCGTTTCTGAACAGATTCAGGCATTCCCATTCCGTTATCAGAAATTGCAATTTTTACCCACTTTGAATCAATCATCGCAGTCCGAATGGTAATCAGGTTGGGATTTTCCTTGAGTTCCTGATAGGTTCGTTTGACGTTGGCTTCTTCCAGCGCATCAATGGCATTGGCCAGGATGTTCATAAAGGCCTGATTGATTTGACCAGGATAGCATTCTATTAGCGGTAGATTACCATAATCACGAATTACTTGAATCGCTGGACGCTCTGGTTTATCTTTCAAGCGATGCTGCAAAATCAACAACGTACTATCAATGCCCTCATGAATATCAACGGCTTTGAAATCAGCTTCATCCATTCGTGAAAAGTTGCGGAGTGACAATACAATCTGGCGAATGCGATCGGTGCCGAGTTTCATGGAGTCGAGGATTTTAGGTAGATCGGCTTGGATAAACTCCATATCTATATCTTCCGCCTCAGCTTGGATTTCGGGCACTGGGTCGGGATAGTAATTCTCGTAGAGTTGCACCAAACCTAATAAATTGTGGGCGTATTCCTGCACATGAGTCAAGTTGCCGTGAATGAAGTTGACTGGATTGTTGATTTCGTGTGCCACCCCTGCCACCATTTGCCCCAAAGCAGACATCTTTTCGCTTTGCACCATTTGAACCTGAGTGCGTTGCAGTTGCTCTAAGAGTTGTTGCAACTGCGAATTTTTATGGCTGAGTTCTTGGGTTCTTACCTCGACTTGAGATTCAAGGGTTTGGCTGTAGTTTTCCAGTTGTTCGTTGGCTGTTTTCTGTTGCTGTAACAGTTGTTGAACAGCGCGAATTAATTGGTTAAAAGCATTGGCAAGCATTCCAATCTCATCATCTTGCTCAACAGTCGCTTGTAATTCAAAATTAGATTCTTCAGTAGTTCGTCTGGCAACGCTGGTCAGAGCTTGAATGGGTTGGGCAATTGCTCGGCTGGTCAAAAATGCCAAAAGAATGGCGATCGCAACAGACAATCCGATACTTGCAATCACCACTTTTTCAGCAAGTTCACTAGCCTGTTGATCAGACCTTGTTGCTACATAAAGCTCTTGGTAAGCTTGGTCAATTAAACCCACCAAATCATCCGAGATGCCATCGTATTTAAGCGCCAAATCGCTGTTGGTAAATTCCAACATCAGCGCTTGGGCTTGCTCAACATCAGTGGGTGACGCAAGATTCAGACTGCGAATTCGTTCAACTCGGCGTTCTAATTCCTGTGAGTAGAGTTGTGGGATACCCTCATAGGTTTGGAACAAGTCTGTAATCGTTGCTTGACGCACACCAGCTTGTAGGGTCGGAGACTTTGCCACAAATGCCTTAAGTTCAGCCCAAATTTCTTGAATTTCAGTTTCATGCTTCAGCAGGTGAGCATATTCATGCTGAAATTTTTTTGGGTATCGCACTAGAGGGATGAGTTGTTGTTGATGGGTTCGGGCTTGGAGAACACGAGATTGCAGACGATGCAGAAGTTCCACTTCGTTACGCGCGTGTTGTTCTCCCTCTTCAGTCTGTTGTTGATAACGATCGCCAACTCCAAAACCAGCAATTGTTCCACACACAGCAATGCTGAGAGCAAGGGTGTATCCTAAACCGATCTTTTGCCCAACTCTGAGACTGGATAACCGTTGTCCTAAACTCTGGCGCACCATATAACCTTCTCTACCCCTACAGGAGATTTGCTTGACCGAGTGCTCCCTATTTGCTCATTTTAAGCCTTTAAGTTTGAAAACGGAAAACTCCTATGTTTACGATAGGTTTTCCCTTACAGGGTGTACGTCTTGAATTTACGCTTTTCTAAAGGTTCTACCTAAATCGTGCAGAACCCCGAAGTAGTTTGCACCCCACCACTTCCAAAGTTACCCGCAAACGCCGAATATCTTTTTTGCATTCTAAATTACCACAACTGTCAGAATTCCACCCGATCGAATTTCGTGCAAACTTCCCCTCAGCGCTACTTGCCGACCGTAAAGTCTCCGGCTAGTCTTGAGTGAGATGAACTGGTATAGCAATCCTAAATCATTATCAAGACTATGATACAATTATATGCAATACTTGATTGTGACAATAAAAAATGAATAACTTACAACTGCCACAAAAAGATATGGAAAAAGAAATAGCTTTGTTAGAATTTTTCATTAAAAGCGATATCGATGCCAGAGAACTAAAACGAGCACTAGCTGTAAAAATGGCGCTTTCAGGTAATATTAACCATGAAATTAGCCAGATTTTAGGTGTAAGTATTTTTGGTTCTACCGAACCTAGTATGTAAAACTAACTAGCAAAATGCCAATGTAAGAAGCTCCTAAGAATAAAGTTGTCAAAATTTCTAAACCCATAGGCTTTTCTTTTGATGAGCTTTAATTTGTTATTAATTCCTTCCACAACTCCTTGAGTTGTCCTCCGATCAAAATACGCAATAATTTCTCCAATCCACCTAATAATTGTCCCACAGCTTTTTGGGAAAACGGAAATTGCATCTTTTAACCAATCACTTAAACTAAATAATCCTTCTAGCCAATCTTTTGGGGCTTCAAAAATTCGTCTAAACTCTTCTTTCATTTGATGCATTTTTTGTCATGTAGTAGCAACTTTTTTGACTGATTCTAACTGCTCTTTTTCGATGTCAGTGAGATCCTCTTCATTTTTTAGTAAGATATATTTACTTTTTTTTATTCCGGAGAGTAGTCGCGATTTTTCCGAGTTATTTTTTAAGGCCACGGCTGCTTTCTTAATCTTTTTTCTAGCTCCATCTAATTCTTCATTTACTTGCTTCATAACATGAAATCTATCGGCCACAACTTCTGCTTGTGGCATTAAAGCTTCTGAGACATTTTTATAAGGCTTCCACATATCTATACTGACTTCTTCTCTTTGATCTAAAACCTCTTCTCCCCAGGCTTCTAGGTATTTTTGTATTTCCACTTGAGTTCGATTTTTGACCATTCCTACTATAATTTTTTTATCGATATCTACTAAAACTACACAATAATTTTTCTGTCCTTTTACTAGAGCAATTTCATCAATTCCTAGCCTTTTTAATCCTGATGGTTTTTGTCCGGTCAATTCCTTTCCCCATTCTTTTAACATGGTTTCTATTTCTTGTTCGCTGACTCCATTCCTTTGAGCCACATTTTTGATATCGCTTTCTAATAATTCTGACAAAATCTTTTTTTTCAACCTCTCTGTATAGGTTCTAGTTTTTTTAACGAATTCTAAGTCTTCACTAAATTTTTTGGGGCAACCTTCACACCTCATCTGACGGCGATTTACTTGTAAATATACTTTTTGCTCTCCAAACGGCAAATCCCTCACTACATAATAATGATTTTGATGGAGTTTATCAGTTTTCTTCCCACAGTCTGGACAAATGGCTTTTTTGTTGTTATTATCTAAGTAAATCGTGATTCCTATATTTTCAATAATCTGATAACTTTTGACTGTCACTCCCTCAATATTAAGGAGTTTAGTCATTAGATGAAGTTGAGGATTGGAAGCCATAGGTATAATTTTTATTTTATTTTTTCTAAAATCTAACTTTATTAGACTACAAAAAGCCCTGTAAGTCTATATATAACTGCTTTGCCAGCGCCTAATGTTTATATTTTATAGTTAATTTTTATAAAAATTATTAACTTTTTTACATACTAGGTTCGGTAGAGCCGTATTTTTTTTGTTGGTTATTGGAAAAAACAATTTAAAACCAAAGGCATTGCCGGAATCAAACTAGGACATAAAGGGTCAAAAGGGTATTTAACAGCTCGACAAAATAATGAAGTAATCGAGTGGTTAAAGAATAAAGAATCTTGGAATTTAGATGAGTGGATTACTTATTTAGCTCAAGAATTTGGTGTGATATATAAATCAAAACAGAGTTACTATGAACTTTTCTACCGGGCTAAAATAAGTATCGGCTCAATAAGTAGGGGTAGCAGAGAAAAAAAAGTAAGCAGAGTACACAAAGTGTCATAAAATAGGGAACATGACGCAAAAGATTATTTCACGCATACAAGTCATCCTCAAAGATACTGCAAACCATCGACCCCCCAGGTATTGCAGACGAATCCATGCGTCACACAGTAGAGATATTACTGAACCTCATAGAGCAATTAGAATTAAAAGTCAAAGACTTAGAGTCAGAGAATCAACGGTTAAAAGATGAAAATAACCGATTGAAGGGAGAACAAGGAAAACCAGACATCAAAGCCAAGTCCAAAGGATTCAGAAGCAAGCACTCATCAGAGAAAGAGCGAAAAACGCCAAAAAAGCATAGCAAAGGCAGTAAGAACGCGACAATTAAAATAGATCGAGAAGAAATACTAGAATACCCCAAAGACGAACTGCCAGCAGATGCAGAATTTAAAGGATACGAACAAGTAATCATTCAAGATATCAGCTTGGCAACCGACAATAGACCTCTTGCAAAAGTCCCCAATAAGGGCAATAGTGAGGTGATTGAGAGGAAAAACTGATGACTTACGAACAAGTGCAAAGCTTAAAGCCAGAAGCCTTCAAGAGATTATGTGGCGTTGGGTCTACAACTTTTGCAGAAATGGTGTCAGTTCTAAAACACCAGCAACTTCAGAAACGGAAACCCGGTCGTCCGCCTAAACTTAGCTTAGAAGATCAGGTACTACTGGCATTACAATATTGGCGAGAGTATCGTACCTACTTTCACATTGCTCAAAGCTGGAACATCAATGAATCTACTGCGTTCCGGATCGTGAGACACGTAGAAGACACATTGATTCGTTCAGGTCAGTTTAGCTTACCCGGAAAAAAAGCACTGCTGCAACCGGACTCAGTTTTAGAAGTGGTTGTGGTCGATGTGACCGAAAGTCCAGTCGAGCGTCCAAAAAAAAACAACGACAAGTGTTTTCGGGTAAAAAAAAGTATCATACCTTGAAGTCGCAATTAGTCGTTAATCAAAAGACGGGAGCAATTATCTGCAGAGCTCCGTGGTAAAGGTAGAAGGCATTCCTGGTGCCTATTCAAGAGCAGTAAAGTTAGGCTAGCCAATAGAATTAAGCTTTGGCGTGACAAGGGTTATCAAGGAATTGCCAAACTTCATGCCAATAGTCAGATACCTACTAAAAAGCCCAAAAGCTCTAATTTATCTCAGGTTCAACGGCAGGAAAACCGTACTCTGGCAAGCGAACGTATTATTATTGAACACGTTAATAGGAGGCTGAAAATTTTTCGTATTCTGTCGGAACGTTACCGAAATCGCCGACGCAGATTTGGTTTACGCTTCAACCTGATTGCAGGCATCTATAACTATGAACTTAACCTTTCATCATGACTTTTGCAAGAGGTCTAATATATTATTCCGGAAACAGAAATATTACTCACCCTCAATTGGGAAAACTTATGTAGCAGAATTACCAGTGGGCTACGAAGGAGAATTTGGACCAGGAATAAAAGCCCTAATGATCGGTTTGTACGCTAGGTGGCAATATGACGCAAGGCAAACTACTAGATTTTTTAGCCGATTTAGGGATTTCCATGTCAGCCGGTTATTTATCCAACCTATTAATCAAAAACCACTCAGGTTTTGAAACCGAGAAAAAAGAAGTTTATGATTCAGGACTAGCGAGTAGTCCTTGGCAACACTTCGACCAAACTGGTGCGCGTGTAGGTGGAGTAAACTATACCACCAATGTCATCTGCAACCCTTTATATACAGTCTACTTTACGACAGCCAATAAAGACCGACTGACGGTACTGAAAGGATTACAGCCGGGACGAGAACTAAAATTTATTCTGAATCCACTGACATTCTCACTAATTGGGGACTTCAAAATCCCAACCAAATGGCAAAAAGCTCTGAAACTATTACCTCAAGAAACAGTGTTGAGTGAAGCACAGTTTAATCACCTACTAAATAATGATGTACCCAAACTGGGTTCTCAACAACTGACCAGGATTAAGGAATCAGCAGCTATTGCTTTCTATCATCAGCAAACCGATTGTCCCGTCGTACAAACTCTTTGTTGTGATGATGCTCCGCAATTCAAGTTAATCACTGCTGATAGAGCGTTATGTTGGGTGCATGAGGGAAGGCATTACAAGAAGTTAAGCCCGGTATTCCCTTGCCATCAAGTAATTTTAGGGAAATTTATCGAAGATTTTTGGGATTATTATCGGGAATTATTAGCTTACAAAGATGCTCCTCGTGCCGAATCTGCACACCAATTAAAGTCTAAATTTTGGCTAATTTTTACAACTCCAAGCGGTTATGAATTGTTAGATGAACGCAAACAATTAACTGCGACAAAAGTATCGGAGTTGCTCAGGGTTTTAGAGCATCCTGAATTACCCTTGCACAATAATCCGGCTGAGTTAGCTGCCAGAACTATGGTGCAGCGACGTAATATTAGCTATGCAACTCAGACGATTGAGGGTACTCAGGCATGGGATACTTTTATGTCTCTTGTTGCCACTACTCGTCAGTTGGGAATCAGTTTTTTTGATTATGTCCGTGACCGAATTTCTCAACTTGGAATCATTCCCTCTCTCTCCACTATTATTCGCGAAAAATCTTCTCTTCATCCCTTGGGCTTGTCTTGGCAACTAGAATAACTGCTACCCCTACTTATTGAGCCGATACTAAAATAAGTTAGAAAAACAACTCAAAAAACTCATCCTAAATTTGATAAAGAACTGGAAAAAAAAAGACGGAAGAAATTAAAGATATTTAATTTAAAAACAAGGCTGCTATAGAATTTGGGGAAATAATAGTATTGTTTTTAGATGAATGTCATCTACTTCATGGTGATCTAACTGGTTATGTTTGGAGTCAATCAAAAATTAGAATTGAAGTCCCAATTACCAATGAAAAAGATAGACAAACTTATTTTGGCACACTCAATTATCCAAGCAAAGAATTCCATATTCAGAGGCATTTATCTGGTGATGAAAAATCAACAGTTAAATTCATAAAATACTTACAAAATAAATATAAAAATTGCAAAATTATCTTGATTTGGGATGGAGCTAGTTATCATAAATATGGAGAATTTAGAGACTTTTTATTAGAACTCAATGGTGACAAAGAACCTGATAATTGGTCAATCACTTGTATTTTATTTGCTCCCAATGCTCCCCAACAGAATCCCGTTGAAGATATTTGGTTACAAGCTAAAAACTTTTTAAGAAAGTATTGGTATTTATGTAGATCTTTTAAGATTGTCAAATTTTTGGAGAGAGTTTTTTACTAACGAACATAAATTTGATTCCCCCAAAATACGTCAATATACTTACACACAGAAAATTATTTAAGATTGCTCTAGATATAGAAAATCATTTAGGATTGCTATAGGAGCATTAATTTTTGGCAACTCTTTCGCAAAACTCAAAGCAATCGCTTTTCTGTAATTAACTTTGACAGTATCAGCATCGAGATGCAGGTGAGACTTAGCAAAACCGAGAATATCTTCCCCTTGTTTTTCAAAATCCCATAAAATCCGGTTCCAATTTATCCCATCATAAAGATTGTAGCGACCAGGGGAAAAATGCTGCGATCGCTGACTGACACCCACAGGATTACAAACAGGAACTAGCCAAATTTCCCCGCTTAACTGGCTGCTGTCCAAAGACATTAAAAAATCAATTAATTGGTAAATCACAGCATTACCGCTAATCTCAGCGCCGTGCAGGTTAGATTGGAGATAAGCTTTTTTGCCGGGAATCGCACCTTGGAACTGATAAACTTTCAGTGACACCCGATCGCCCGAAGCAAGCTGCACCACAGGAATAGTCGAAATAACAGGAATCATAGAGAAGGAAGTTCGGCAACGGATTCTGTAACGGATGTAACGGATGTCAGGAAGAGGGAAGAGGAAGTGGGAAGTGGGAAGAAGTCAAGCGTGAAGAAGGCAAAATTTTTTTCTTTGTTCTGCCAACTGCCAACTGCCAACTGCCAACAGACTTATTCCTTCATAGCCGATTTGCTGACGAAGGTCTAAAATCAATACAGTCCTCTGCTGACTTGCTTTCAGCAAGATTTAAGCATACTTACCCTGCAACCTTATAATAATCCTTGTGCCAGACACTGCCCAGAACCGCCCAGAGCTGGATCTGAAGACCATATTTCCATTCGAGCTAGATAACTTTCAGAGAGAGGCGATCGCCGCCCTCGATGCAGGTAAATCCGTTGTCGTGTGCGCTCCCACAGGCTCTGGGAAAACGTTAATCGGGGAATACGCCATCCATCAAGCACTCTCCAGAGGGCGGCGCGTCTTCTATACCACTCCCCTCAAAGCTCTGTCTAACCAAAAGCTGCGCGACTTCCGCAGTCAATTTGGAGACGACAACGTAGGTTTGCTGACGGGCGACATCTCCGTCAATCGAGATGCGCCGATTTTGGTGATGACTACCGAAATATTTCGGAATATGCTCTACGGTACGCCGATCGGAGAAGTCGGTACTTCCCTCACCGGAGTCGAAACCGTGGTGCTCGACGAGTGTCACTACATGAACGATCGCCAGCGCGGTACCGTCTGGGAAGAATCGATCATCTACTGTTCGAGCGAAATTCAACTGCTCGCCCTCTCAGCAACCGTTGCCAATAGCGACCAACTCACAGACTGGATTAACAAAGTCCACGGGCCCACAGAGCTCGTCTACTCAGACTTTCGGCCAGTACCCCTGCAATTCCACTTCGCCAACCAAAAAGGGATATTTCCCCTGCTAGACGAGACCGGCAAAAGAGCGAATGTCCGGTTAGTCCCCAAAAAGAAGGGGCAAAAAGTAGAAAGAGGCAGCATCCCCACTCCGAGTTTGACCGATGTTTTGGCCCGGTTGGACGATCGAGATATGCTACCAGCAATTTACTTCATCTTCAGCCGTCGCGGGTGCGACCAAGCAGTCGCAGAAGTCGGCAATTTCTCCCTAGTTAACGAAGCCGAAACAGCCGAACTCAAACGCATCATTGACGATTTTTTACAGCGGAACCCAGAAGCAGAACGCTTCGGTCAAAAAGAAGCACTTTTAAAAGGCATCGCCGCCCACCACGCAGGCATTTTGCCCGCTTGGAAAGGCTTAGTAGAAGAACTCTTTGGCAGAGGTTTGATTAAAGTCGTATTTGCCACCGAAACCCTAGCAGCCGGGATTAATATGCCCGCCCGCACCACAGTCATTTCCACCCTGTCCAAGCGCACCGACAAGGGACACCGACTGCTAAACGCTTCAGAATTCCTGCAAATGGCCGGTCGGGCGGGTCGGCGGGGCATGGACAAGCTGGGGCACGTGGTCGCAGTTCAGACGCGCTTTGAAGGCGCAAAAGAAGCCTCGTATTTGGCAACAGCCAAAGCCGACCCCCTCGCCAGTCAGTTTACTCCCAGCTACGGCATGGTGCTGAATTTGCTGCAAACACACACTCTCGACGAAGCTCAAGAGTTAGTAGAGCGGAGTTTTGGTCAATACCTGTCTACCTTGTACTTGCAGCCGCAGCAAGAAGAATTAGACCGATTGCAAACAGAATTGGTGGTGCTTGAACAGTCCCTAGCGGCCGGAGGAAATGTCTCCACCCTGGAAAAAGAACTCGCCCATTACGAAAAATTGCAGGCAAGACTCAAAGAAGACAAACGTTTGCTGAAAATTCTATTGCAGCAAGCTGAAGAAGCCAGATTTAAGGAGATGTCCGTAGCTGTGGCTTTTGCAGTGCTCGGCACGGTTCTGAGTCTCAAAGGCAAGCACGTTCCGACAGCCAAACGATCGCACACAAATCCTGTACCCGCCGTATTGGTGGCCAAAATCGCAGGTTCCGGCCAAGCACCAAATTTGGTGTGCTTGGGCAAAGATAACCGCTGGTATGTCGTCGCCATTAGCGATGTCGCTAGTCTGCACGCCGAATTACCCCGCTTGAGCGTTGCAGATACCTTGAACCCGCCGTCGGAAATGCCCCTGAGACTCGGCCAGTGCCGCTTGGCAAATGAAGAAACTGCTTCAATTGCTGCATCGATCCCAGAATTGCCGACACCGGAACCGAGCCCAGAGGCGATCGAGCAACAGCGGAAAATCGCAGCCCTAGAAGCTAAGCTAGAAATTCACCCGGTTCTACAATGGGGCAATCCCGGTACTTTGCTCAAACGCCAGCGCCGCCGGGAAGAATTGAAAAAAGAAATCCGCAAAAGCGAACAAGAGTTAGAAAAGCAGCGAGCTCGCTACTGGGAGCAATTTCTCAACTTAATCGACATCTTGCTGAATTTCGGCTGCTTGGAAAGAGTAGTTTCGGCAACTGGAAACCGAGATGACTCCTCCGACAGGTTAGTGCCCACAATTTTGGGCCAAGCTTGCGCCGCCATTCGCGGCGATAACGAACTGTGGCTGGGTTTGTCCCTGATGTCTGCGGAATTTGACGAACTCGACCCCCACCACCTCGCTGCTGCTTGCGCGGCCTTAGTTACAGAAGTTTCCAGACCGGACAGTTGGACTCACTACTCGCTGTCGCCGGAAGTTTTGGCACCTTTGGACAATCTACAAAAAGGCCTCCGGCGCCGATTGTTTCAAGTGCAGTACCGTCATGAAGCTGCGATCCCGATTTGGCTGGAACGGGATTTAGTGACTTTGGTTGAGCAGTGGGCTTTGGGTGTTGAATGGCTGGAACTGATTAGCCATACGAGTTTGGATGAAGGGGATGTGGTGCGGATTTTGCGCCGGACTTTGGATTTCTTGTCTCAGATTCCTCATGTTCCTCATGTTTCGGATTCTTTGCGGAGAAATGCTTGTCGGGCGATGCAGTTAATCGATAGATTCCCGGTGAATGAAGCTGCAACGCCAGAAAATTCTTGACAGTTGACTGTTGACAGTTGGCCGTTGGCTGTAAGCTGTCCAGAATCAAAATTGTATTTTTGGTTTCTCAACCCAAATGCACGCAGATTTTAATCTAAAATCGTTTCCGGTTGCATCGGTATTGTTCCAATGTCCAAATCGCCAAACAGTCACCTGTCAACTGTCATCAGGAATAGACCCCGATTTAAATCTAAAATCCAAAATCCAAAATCTAAAATCCAAAATCTAAAATCTAAAATCGATTGGCTGTAAGCTGTCCGGCATCAAAATTGTATTTTTGGTTTTTCAACCCAAATGCACCCAGGTTTTAATCTAAAATCGTTTCCGGTTGCATCGGTATTGTTCAAATGCCAAAATGTCCAAACAGTCAACTGTCAACTGTCATGAGGAATAGATCCAGATTTAAATCCCAAATCCCAAATCCCAAATCTAAAATCTAAAATCTAAAATCTAAAATCGCTCGATCGCACTTTTTCCTGATTCAGGTTGCAGGGCAGGATAGAAAATTGTATGGTGCGGATTGATCGATCTTAATTGTTATTGAATTTTTATCTAGCGGTGCGCTGGGTAATTCTCCTATTTATCATGCAACAAATCAAAAAGCCTCATCAAATGCCTGATGCCTGCTCTCAGGCTAAAAAAATTCGCTTTTTCACTTTCGTGCAAAGAGTCTTAATTGGAACTCTAGCGAGTACATTACTCAATCTCTTCATCCTATTTCCCTCTCCGAGTTTCGCAGAAGTAGTTCTGGGCGTTGTTCGCAGTTCCGAGAATTCTCCCGACTGGGTAAAGATTACCACGCGCCTCTGGGAAAGTGGCATTGCTTACAAACCCATCAATCTCGAAGAAATCAAAAGTACGGCGGATTTAACAGGCGTTAACGTGCTGTTTTTGCCCAACATTGAAACTTTGAGTCCGACGCAAATTAAAGTTTTAGAAGCTTGGGCCTCCCAGGGCGGCCGCTTGATTGCTTCGGGCCCCGTCGGCCGCAGTTCCCCGGCCTTGGTGCGCCAATCTTTGCGATCGCTCCTCGGAGCCTATTGGGCTTTTCCGTTAACCCAACCTGCAACCCCGCAACCGCGCAGCCGCTGTCGGGATCTGGCTTGTACTACTTCTAGCAGTTGGATGCCACCCGAACAAAAAAATGCCTCAGTCCAAGGCGGTGTCTTGATTCCGGCTGATGCGAACAGTCAAACTATTGCTACTTGGAAAGATAGTTCCGGTTCCTCCGCAGCCATCGCCACGGATCGCGCTACCTATCTCGGCTGGCGCTGGGGTAGCGACGGTTCGGCAAATGTAGATAAGGCTTGGCTGCAAGCCTCGATCGCCCGCTGGGGAGGCACAATCGCTTCGGGGCCTGTAGCGCCGCCCACTGCGGGCGCGACCCCACTGCCAAGTCCCCCCTCCAGAGTCACTAGAAACAGCCCTAGTTCGCCGCGTAGTACCCCGCTGAGCCGAGTTTCTCCCTCGGGTGCGCTTCCCGACCCAGTACCTGCAACTTTTACAGACCCTTCCGATCAGTCGGCGTCGGCGGGTTTGGACGTGCAGCCAAATTCCAATAAGCCGATCGTCAGCATTGAAGCGTACTTGATGCGCCAAGAACTCACCAACCTCCTCGGCAGGTTTGAAAGCGCCCTGACAGCAGCTAATTCAGCTAATACCCCTGTTAATCTCAATGCTGCTACCCCCCCTCAACTGGTGGCCGCAAGCAACAGTGCCGGCGGCCCGGCAGCCAGTCGCCCGCCTGTTCTGCAATCGAGCAGGACGGGGGCGATCGCCCAAGCGCGGCAGGTTTTGCAAACTTTCGACCAACTCCTGCAACAGCAAAACTACGCGGAGGCTAGAAAGCAGTGGGTGGAAGCGCGACAGTTACTGTGGGAAAATTATCCGAAGGAAGGACAGCGGGTTGGGGCGGAAATTCGGGCTGTTTGGCTCGATCGGGGGACGATCGTCGCAGCACGATCTGAACAGGGTTTGGCCGCAGTGTTCGATCGGCTCGCCGCCGCCGGTATCAATACTGTTTTCTTTGAAACATTGAATGCCGGATATACGATTTATCCGAGTCAAGTTGCACCGCAACAAAATCCCCTGACTGTTGGCTGGGACCCGCTGGCATCTGCGGTGAGATTAGCTCACGAGCGAGGCATGGAACTGCACGCTTGGGTTTGGGTTTTTGCCACAGGAAATAAGCGCCACAATACTTTAATTGGGAAGCCTAGTTCTTATCCAGGTCCGGTGCTTTCCGCCCATCCAGATTGGGCAAATATTGACAATAAAGGACGCACCCAAAATCCTAACGATGGTAAATTTTATATCGATCCTGCGAACCCGGAAGCGCGTAATTATTTGCTACGAATTGTTGGCGAAATTGCTAATAACTACAAAGTAGATGGAGTGCAGTTAGACTATATTCGCTATCCTTTTCAAGATGACAATGCGAATTTTACTTACGGTTACGGTATTGCGGGGAGGCAGCAATTTAAGCAGTTGACTGGTGCAGATCCGGTGAATATTTCGCCTAGTTCTGGCAGTTTGTGGCGGCAGTGGGTTGAGTTTAAAACTAATCAAATCAATACTTTTGTAGCTGAAGTTTCTCAGCTTTTGCGGCAGAATTATCCGCGCACAATTCTGTCGGTGGCGGTGTTTCCGCACCCGGAAAGTCAGCGGATTTACAAAATTCAGCAAAATTGGGAAGTTTGGGCTCGTCAGGGCATTGTAGATTTGATTGTGCCAATGACTTATGCTTTGGATACGAACCGACTTCAGCGCATCACCGAACCTTTGGTAAAGGAACAAATGCTTGGTTCGGCTTTGATTTCTCCGGCGGTTAAGTTGTTGACTCTCCCGGAAGTTGTGGCGATCGACCAAATTCAAGCTTTGCGCGATTTGCCGACTGGGGGCTATGCTATTTTTGCGGTGGAAAGTATCAGCAGCGGGATGCAGGGGTTTTTTAACCGCACTCAAGGCCCACCAGTGCGTTCCACTTCTGCTGCAGAGCCGATTCCTTACCGACAGCCGTTTGCGGCGGCGGCTTCGCGGTATACTGCTCTCAAGCAGGAATGGAGTTTTTTGTTGGCTAACAATCAGTTGCGGGTGTCGGAATCTGAACTGAAAGTTTTGCAAAGTCGAGCGGATGAATTGGCGCAAGCTTTGAGCAAGTTGGCTGCAAATCCTTCTACGGAAAGTTTAGCAACTGCTAAAAGATTGTTGGGGAGTTTTGAATCTCAATTTCAATCTTCGATGCGCTTGCATTCTGCCGAAAATAGCTATCAGGTGCAAACTTGGCAAAATCGTTTGGAGAGTTTGGATATGCTTTTACGTTACGGCGAAAGGATGGAGTTGAATCGCAGATAAATACAGATTTTTGGGGTGTGTGCTGCTGTGGATAGTGCGATCGTGCTAACATTTGGGCGATCGTACTCTAATTAAGTTAGTTCGCGATGCCAGGGGTAATCCTCACCTTGGTTTTTTCACAGTAATACTTCGTTCGAGCCCGCAGATGCAGTAAAAAACCCGATGGTTGAGCGAAGCCGAAACCCGCTGTCTTGGGTCGGAGTGCGATCGCGAACTGTAAGGTTGTAAGTAGGTCATCGCAAAATAACCATAGTATCTTATCAGGGAGGGTTTAGTTAAGATCCATGCTCAAAGCGAGTAGATGAATCCTCTCACCCGCCCGAACCATGTAATGTTTATTTGCACCTACTTAGTGACGACAGAAGTCCTCAAAACTATTAAAGGTCGAGATCAAACAATTTGATAATGAGTGATCTCGTTTCCGGTTGCGGATAACAGTCAACCATTGAGTTTTTCGACACCGAGTCAACAGTCAACAGTCAACAATCATAAGGAGTACAACCGGAAGTGATATGATTAACCGGATTTGATATTACTCGATCGTTTCTCGCTCGAAAATTTTAACATCTACTAATTTCAACTGCCAATTTAAATTACTTTTACGAGGACTATGTTTCCTAAACCCCTCAATCGTTTGGCTACAAAAATTATCGGCAAAGTTCCATTACAAACGGTGCTCGTGGTTCCTTTTTTAGTGCAAATTGTCGGCACGGTTGGAGTTGTAGGTTGGCTATCTTTCCAAAACGGTCAGCGGGCAGTTAACGATGTTGCCGCTCAGTTGCGGGCAGAAATTAGCGATCGCATCAAAGACCGCATGGAACATTATATGTCAATTCCCCACATTGTCAATCACCTGAACGTTCAATCGATAAAATTGGGACAGTTGAACCTAGAAGACAAGCAAAAACTCGAACATCATTTCCTCGAACAAATTCAATATTTTGATTCTATCAGCATTATTTACACAGGCAAAGAAAATGGAGAACATTCGGGAGCAATCCGCACTAAAGATGGGACTTTGATATCGGCTGCTGACAGCTCTACTGGCAATAAATTAGCTCGATATACTGCGGACTCTCAGGGAAACCGCGTTCAATTAGTCCAAATTTCACCCAATATTTACGACCCGCGAACTCGCCCTTGGTACATAGCTGCAGCTGCGGCTAAAAAACCCATTTGGACTCCAATCTATACAGATTTTTTGACGAGGGAACTGGCAATTACTGCTGCTTTGCCTATCTACGACGACGCTGGCAAATTGTTAGGAGTAGCGGGCAGCGATTTGCTCTTTTCCCGAATCAAAGAATTTCTCGTCAGCCTCAAAATTGGCAAGTCAGGGCAAACTTTTGTGATGGAGCGCTCGGGGATGTTAATTGCCACTTCAACGGCTAGTCCAGAATTCGTGGTGGAAGGTAAAGAAACAAGACGGATTAAAGCTTCAGAAAGCGAGAATCCGGTAATTCGCCAAACTGCACAGCATTTAAATAAATCCTACGATAGCTTAGCTAAAATCAATAATTCTCAACAACTTACTTTTGATGTTGATGGCAAGCGAAATTTTATGCAGGTAGCTCCTTTTAAAGACGATCGAGGGTTGGATTGGCTGATTGTAGTAGTTGTACCAGAGTCTGACTTTATGGAGAAAATTAACCTCAACACGCGCACGACTTTTTTACTGTCGCTTGCAGCTTTGATGGGGGCGACAATTCTGGGGATTCTTACTGCTAAATGGGTAGTTCAGCCGATTTTAAGATTGAATGCGGCGGCGAAAGCTTTGGCACGGAATGAATGGGATACAAAGTTGACTCTAAATCGCGAAGATGAACTCGGAGAACTTGCGACTGCTTTTAACAGTATGGCTGAGCAATTGCAGCATTCATTTACTTCTCTGTCGGAAAGCGAAAACCGAGTAAAACAATTTTTCAATGCAGTACCACTAGGGATTTTTATTGCAGAACCCAACGGTCAACCTCACTACATTAATCCTACCGGAGAGCAACTTTTATCTCAAGGAATTGTACCAGCCGATTCCGAAAGTTTACGTCAATCCTACCGAGTTTATTTAGCAGGCACTCAGGAAATTTACCCAGCGGAACGCGACCCAATTTTAAATGCTTTGCAGGGTAAAAGTGTAACTGTTGATGACATTGAAATCTCCTCTACGGACAAAACAGTTCCCCTGCAAGTTTGGGGAACTCCTATTTATGACGCTCAAGGAAATATAATATTATCTTCGGGATGTGCGCTTTTCAAGATATTACAGAACGCAAACTAGCGGAGAAAGTATTAAATGAATACAACGACAATTTAGCAGTGCAAGTTGCAGAACGTACCGCCGATCTTGCCAAGGCAAAAGAAAAGTTTTCTAAAGCTTTCCGTTTAAGTCCTAATGCGATTACCCTGACTAGAATTAGCGATGGTCGCCACATAGAAGCCAATGAGAGCTTTTGTCGGATGATGGGGTACAGTCACGAAGAAATTATTGGAAAAACAGCGGTCGAACTCAATTTCTGGGCGAGTTTGGGAGAGCGCGATCGCATGATTCAAATGTTAAAAAATAAGACGGCTCTTCACAATTATGAGCTGAGGTTTCGCAATAAAAAGGGTACAGAAAGAACGGCACTGCTGTCGATAGAAACCATCGATATTGACGGAGAAGCTTGTTTTTTGTCGATTTCTAGCGATATTACTGAGCGGCAAAAAGCAGAAACTGCCCTCCGGGAAGCAGAAGAAAAGTACCGCAACATTTATGAAAATGCTTTGAATGGAATTTTTCAAACTGCTATTGACGGGAAATATATCAGCGCTAACCCCGCTTTAGCTCACATCTATGGTTACGACTCGCCTGCAGAATTAATAGCAGCACAGCCGAATTTCAATAATCAGCTTTACGTGAAATCCAACCGCCGCGACGAATTTGCAGCGCTGATGAACGAGTACGGGATACTATCAAACTTTGAATCGGAAATTTACCGCAAAGATGGCAGCATAATCTGGATTTCGGAAAATTGTCGCGCTGTCTGCGATGAAGCAGGAAATCTACTTTACTACGAAGGTTTTATTAAAGACATTACTGATAACAAACAAGCGGAAATCAAAATGCAACAGGCGAAAGAAGCGGCCGAAGCAGCAAACAAAGCGAAGAGTACCTTTCTCGCCAATATGAGCCACGAATTGCGATCGCCCCTGAACGCGGTCATCGGCTTTGCTCAAGTCATGCTCCGCAGTAAAACGTTGTCTCAGGAAAATCAAGAAGATGTCGGAATTATCCTGCGGAGTGGCGAACATTTACTAGCTTTAATTAACCAAGTTTTAGACTTATCAAAAATCGAAGCCGGACGCACGACTATTAATGAAAAAAGCTTTGACTTGTACCAACTAATCGACGATTTAGAAGATATGTTTGCTCTCAAAGCTGAGCAAAAGGGTTTGCAATTAATCTTCGACCGAGACGCTGAAGTTCCCCATTATATTTGTACTGATGAAGTTAAATTGCGGCAAGTCTTAATTAATTTGCTCAATAATGCAATTAAATTTACTTCAGAAGGGGGAGTGTCGGTGCAAGTCAAAGGAGGAAGGCGGAATATACATAAAAACAGCACTGACCAATTGCCCGGCCGCTACTGGCTGCATTTTGAAGTTCAAGATACTGGTGCAGGCATTGCTGCTGAGGAAATTCATCAGTTGTTTGAAGCATTCGTGCAGACGAAAACAGGTAAAGATTCTCAGGAAGGAACGGGTTTAGGTTTAGCTATTAGTCGCCAGTTCGTGCAATTAATGGGAGGTGAAATTACTGTTAGCAGCGAGATCGGAAAGGGTGCAGTATTTCAGTTTGACATCCAAGTTCATCTGGTTGAAGCTAGTGATATTGAGAGCAAAAAAACTCAACGCCGAGTTGTTGCCCTCGAACCGGATCAGCCGAGTTATCGCTTGCTAATTGTGGACGACAAACCTTTGAACCGCCAACTGTTAGTAAAACTTCTCAGTCCACTCGGATTTGAGTTGAGAGAAGCGAATAACGGTAAAGAAGCGGTTGATATTTTTATGGAGTGGGAACCGCATCTGATTTGGATGGACATGAGAATGCCTGTCATGGACGGCTATGAGGCAACGAAACAGATTAAAACTACAACTGGCGGGCAAGCAACAGCGATTGTGGCTCTAACTGCTAGCGTTTTGGAGGAAGAACGGGCGGTGATTCTTTCGGCGGGTTGCGATGATTTTATGCGGAAACCGTTCCGAGAGGAGGATATCTTTGTGGCAATGGGAAAACATTTAGGAGTACGCTATATTTATGAAGATCCAACCGCGGTCAGTGCCGCAGGTGTAGAGGAGTCAAGTCAGGAGGTGCTGACACCGGAGGCGATCGCCTCTCTTTCTCCAGACTGGATGGCCCAATTCAAGCAAAGTATTTTGAGTGTGGACATGGAGGCGATCGCAACTTCGATCGCACAAATCGGCACTGTCAATCCCTCTCTTGCGGGCAAGCTTCAAGATTGCATTAATAATTTTGAATATGACAGAATTTTGAACATAATCGATCTCAGCGAGAAACAGTAAATACCCGATGACTTCAACTTCACCTAAAACCAACCGAGCTAATATTTTAGTAGTGGACGATACGCCAGAAAACCTGCGGCTGCTGGCAGGAATTTTGAGCGAAAAAGGCTATCAAGTTCGCCCCGTACCCAATGGTAAGCTAGCATTGTCTGCAGCTCAAAAAATACCCCCGGATCTAGTGCTGCTGGATATTATGATGCCGGAGATGGACGGCTATCAAGTTTGCCAGCAACTCAAAGCTTCTGAAATTACCAAAGACATTCCTGTTATTTTTATTAGTGCGATAAATGACGTGCTGGATAAAGTTAAAGCTTTTGCAGTGGGCGGAGTTGACTTTATTTCTAAACCGTTTCAGGTTGAAGAAGTTTTAGCCCGGATAGAAACTCATTTAAAAATTTGTTCACTGCAACAAACTTTGCAAGAGAAAAATCAAGATTTAGCAACGGCGCTGCACCAACTGCAAGCCACCCAAGAGCATTTGATTCAATCTGAAAAAATGGCAGCCCTGGGACAACTTATTGCTGGCATTGCCCACGAAATCAATACCCCCCTGGGCATTATAGGTTCCTCTATTAATAATATAGCTAATTTTTCCGACGAGTTTTTAGAAAAGTTTCCTGAAATTTATCAACAACTTTCTGACGAAAGCAAAGCTTATTTTTTAGCTTTACTGTACAGAGCCACCCATCAAGAAGTTTTATTCACAAGCAGAGAGAAACGCAAATTTAAACAGCAGTTGGCGGCGGGTTTGATGGCAGAAGCTGTTGAAAACTCCGAGGAAATTGCGGATACTTTAGTTGACATGGAAATCTACGAAAAAATAGAAGAGTTCTTGCCGCTTTTTAAATCGCCGGATTGGGAAGTAGTTTTAAATAGTGCTTACCAGTTTGCGAGCTTTAAAAAAAGTATTAGCCTAATCCAAAGAGCAACAGCGAAGTCTGGAAAAGTAGTATTCGCCCTAAAAACCTACGCTCATTTTGATAGCAAACAAGAAAAAGTCCAGGCGAACTTGCACGATGGCATTGAAACGGTGTTAACCCTTTACCAAAATCAACTAAAACACGGTATAGAAGTAGTTAAAAACTATGGAGATTTACCCCAAATTATGTGCTATCCCGATGACTTAAATCAAGTTTGGACGAATCTCGTCCATAATGCCCTGCAAGCAATGGATTATAAAGGTATTTTGATCATTGAAACTCGGCAGCAAGAGGCCAATATTTTCCTCAAGTTTACGGATAACGGCAAAGGTATTCCCTCAGAAGTTATTCCGAAAATTTTTCAGCCATTTTTTACGACTAAATCTGCGGGCGAAGGTAGCGGTTTGGGATTGGATATTGTGAGAAAAATTGTGGAAAAACACGAAGGCACAATTGCTGTAGATTCTGTACCGGGGCAGACAACTTTTACAGTTTCGCTGCCAATTTATTAAACACAACTTACCTGCAGGGGGCTGATTGGCGGTGACACTCGTCGCTGTCTCGCTGACAAATACAAGATTTATTACACGAAACCGAGTTTATCTTCGGAAGTCCTATTAAAATAAGATAGGGGACAGATATCCTGCATCCTTACCCGAAATCAATAATCTAAAAGCAACTCATGTCGGTAAACCTACTAAAATTTAAGCAGAGAGGAAAAGATGAATAAGCCTGTAATTCTTTGCGTTGATGATGAACCGGATATCTTGAATACTCTCAAGATTCAGCTCAAAAAGGAATTTAAAAATGATTACTTTTATGAATTAGCTGAAAGTGGTGAGGAAGCTTTAGATTTACTGGAACACTTTCAAGAAAAAGCTCAGGTGATTGTGGTAGTTTCTGATTGGCTGATGCCGGGAATTAAAGGTGACGAACTTTTAATTAAAGTTCACCAAAAATATCCTAAAATTATTAAAGTTATGTTAACGGGACAAGCGGATGCAGCGGCTGTTCAGCGGGCAGTAGAAGAAGCAGATTTATACTGTTGTTTGTACAAACCCTGGCAAAGCAAAGACTTAATAGAAACTATAAAATCTGGGCTGGCTAAGTTATGAAAAAACCTGTAATTGTTTGTATTGATGATGAACCTGACGTTTTGAATAGTTTAAAGATTGAACTAAAAAAGGCGATCGGCGATCGATGTATAATTGAAACCGCTGAAGGGGGGGCTGATGCTTTAGAGTTGCTGGCTGATTTGCAGGCAGATGAATACGAGATTGCTTTGGTACTTTCCGATTATATCATGCCGGATATTAAAGGGGATGAACTGCTCAGAAGAATTCACGAAAGCTCGCCGGAGACGCTGACCATTATGCTAACGGGGCAAGCAGATTTGGAAGCCCTGAGTAATGCTATCAAGTATGCTAAATTGTACCGTTATATTCCTAAACCTTGGCAAAATGAAGACTTAAAATTAACGGTAGTAGAAGCAGTTCACAGTTATTTGCAAGATCAAAAGTTAACAGATGAAATTCATAAACGCCAAGAAGTAAACGAGGAGTTAAAGCTAGTAAATGAGGCGCTGTCTGCGAGTGAAAGCCGCCTGAGTCAATTTTTAGAAGCTTTGCCAGTGGGGGTATCTGTGTATCATCCCGACGGCTCGATCGCCTATTTCAACCAGGCAGCGCGGGATTTGCTGGGTGCAGACACTATCCCGGAAAGCACTGCGGAACAATTAGCTGCCACTTATCAACTTTATGTTGCCAATACTGATGAGCTGTACCCGCCGGATAATCTGCCAATTTTGCGGGCACTGAAAGGAGAATCTGTTAAGGTTGACGATGTAGAAATCCGTCAAGATGGCAAAAAAATTGCGATCGAGATCAATACCACGCCGATTTTTGACGCTAGCGGAAATATTGTTTATGCGATCGCAGCTTTTCAAGATATTAGCGATCGCAAACAAGCCGAAAAAATACTAGCAGATTACCACCACACCTTAGAAGCCCAAATTGACGAACGCACAGAACAACTGCAACAAGCCGCCTTAGCTGCTGAAGCAGCAAACAAAGCTAAAAGCACGTTTCTGGCCAATATGAGCCACGAGTTACGCACCCCTCTCAATTCTATACTCGGCTTTGCACAAATCATGGAACCCAGCCCGGATCTGACTGTCGAAAACCGAGAAAATATGAGAATTATTCGCCGTAGTGGCGAACACTTGCTAACCTTAATTAATGAAGTCTTAGACTTGTCAAAAATCGAAGCGGGGCGGATGACGCTCAACCCGAAAAATTTCGACCTCTACCGCTTGCTTGACGATTTGCAAGATATGTTTCAACTGCGGGTACATAATCAAGAATTACAGTTGCATTTCCAGCGCGATGCTGACGTTCCTCAGTACGTGCGAACCGATGATATTAAACTGCGACAAGTGCTGATTAATCTTCTGAGTAATGCGATTAAGTTTACCCAAACAGGCGAAATTATCTTAAGAGTGATAAAGTTAGAAAAATCGGGATTTCTGGATTTATTGGATAGTCCGACAGCGTGCTTTGATACCACAAGAAGTATTCGGGATTTTTCTCGAACTAGCAGTGATTTTGCAAAAGTTGAATGGAGCGATGAGGATGAGGATTCAACTGTGCCGGGTTTTTTCCTTCTATTTGAACTTGAAGATACAGGAGTTGGCATTGATCCAGAAGAATTGGGCAATATTTTTAAGGCGTTTGTCCAAACAGCTTCCGGTCAAAAAATTCAGAAAGGCACGGGTTTAGGATTGAAGATTAGCCGTCAATTTGTCCGTCTGATGGGAGGAGAAATTGTCGTAGAAAGTCAACTGGAACTCGGCACCACTTTTAAATTTGAAATTCCAGTCGGTGCAGTTAATGCTGCTGAGCTTCCAGATCCGCAACTTAACCGCGAAGTTACTGGGTTGGAACCCAATCAACCGCGCTACCGGATTTTAATTGTGGACGATCGCGAAGACAACCGCCAACTTTTAGTCAAAATGCTTTCTCCTTTGGGTTTCCGGGTGGAACAAGCCACCAACGGCCAGGAAGCAATAGAAATGTGGGAAAATTGGCATCCGCACTTAATTTTGATGGATGTGCGAATGCCAGTAATGGACGGCTACGAAGCTACTAAACAAATTAAGGCTACAATCAAGCAGAGAGAACAAGAGCAGCAAGGAAATGGGGAAATGAATATTTCCCATCCCGACTCCCCGATTCCCAAGATTATTGCTTTGACAGCTAGTACAATTGAAGGGAGGCAAGCGTTTGCTTTATTGGTCGGCTGCGACGATTTTATTAGCAAACCTTTCCGCAAAACAGATATATTTGATACCCTCACCAAACATTTGGGGGTGAAGTATGTCTACTCTAACTCAACGGACTTTACCTCAATAGGCGATCGAAATAATTTATCTGGCTCCCTCCCTAATGCTGCCCTTGCTTATTTACCTAAACTTCCCGCAGAATGGATAGACAACATGAAGCAGGTAATCCGCAGTGCTGATTTTGACTTGATTGTCAGGACAATCGACGAAATAAGGGAGCCTCATCCTGAATTTGCCGACATCCTCCAGGGTCATCTCGATAATTTTGATTACCAGAAAATACTCAATTTAATTGCCGAGGCGGAGGACTCAGATAATGCAGATCAAGGCGGAACAGACTGAAAACTATCAAGCAAATATTTTAGTAGTTGACGATACGCCAGACAATCTGCGTTTGTTGATTAGAATTTTGCAAAAAAATGGCTATAAAGTTCGACCTGTTACTAATGGTTTTTCTGCCTTAGATGCAATTCAATCTAGCGCACCCGATTTGATTTTGCTGGATATTATGATGCCGGATATTGACGGCTACGAACTATGTAAAAAATTAAAATCCCAATCGCAATTTAGGGAAATTCCCATTATTTTTCTCAGCGCGCTAGAAGAAGGGATAAATAAAGCAAAAGCTTTTGAAGTTGGCGGAGCAGATTATATCACCAAACCTTTTCAGGTGAAAGAAGTATTGGCGCGAGTGAGCAATCAACTTACTGTTCGTTCATTGCAAATGGAATTGCAAGAAAAAAATCAAAAATTGACCGCTCAAAATATCCAATTGCACCAGGAAATAGCTGAACGCCACCAGGTGGAAATGGAAACAAGATTGCTGCTGCAGGCTACTCAAGCTATTAGCAAATCGGAGGATTTTGAGTCTGCTATAGATGTGATTTTAGGTTTAATTTGTGAAACTATTGAATGGAATCTTGGCGAAGCTTGGATTCCTAGCAGTGAGGGGTTTTTAAAATGCGCTACAGGCAGGTACGTCAGCGACTCTAGTTTTGCCCAATTCCGAAAAACAAGTTGGCAGTTGATTTTTGCTCCCGGTGTGGGACTGCCGGGTAGGATTTGGCAGTCGCAGCAGTCTGAATGGATCGAGGATGTTTCTACTGCACCGGAACAAGTTTTTTTACGAGCGGAAATTGCGCTGACTGTGGGATTGAAAGCGGCTTTTGGGGTGCCAATTTTGGCGGAAAACCAAGTGTTAGCTATTTTGATTTTTTATCGGAAAAAAGTTTTGGAATGTCAGCCGCGCTTGTTGGAATTAGTGAGCGCCGTTGCTACGCAGCTAGGTTCATTGATTCAGCGGAAACAAGCTGAAGCAGCCCTGAAAGTGCAGCAAGGACAAACAGAGAAATTGCTGCTGAATATTTTACCGAAACCTATTGCGGATCGCTTGCAAAAAGAGCAAAAGTTGATAGCGGATCATTTTGATGAGGTGAGCGTTTTGTTTGCTGATTTGGTGGGTTTTACAGAGTTTTCGGCTCACAAAAGTCCGACGCAGTTGGTAGAAATTTTGAACGGAATTTTCTCGGAGTTCGATAGGTTGTCTGAATTGCACGGGTTGGAAAAGATTAAGACGATTGGGGATGCTTACATGGTGGTTGGGGGTTTGCCGACAGCGCGGGAGGATCACTCCTCGGCGATCGCACTTTTAGCTTTGGAGATGCAGGCAGCTTTGAGGAGGTTTAATGCCAAAATGGGAGAAAATTTTCAATTGCGGATCGGAATTCACAGCGGTTCGGTGGTGGCTGGAATTATTGGGATTAGTAAATTTAGCTATGATTTGTGGGGGGATACTGTTAATGTTGCTTCACGCATGGAATCTAACGGATTGCCTGGGAAAATTCAAGTAACGGCGGCGACTTACGAGCATTTGAAAGAGCACTTTGTTTTGGAAGAACGGGGTCATATCCCGATTAAAGGTAAAGGAAGAATGCTGACTTACTGGTTAATTGAAGAACAAAAGCACTCTTTTTAATTTTTTGATGTAAATTTCAATTAATATGAAAAGTATACCGCATTTATACTTTCAGGAGGGCTAATCCTTTGCAAACAGTTGAAACAAAATCGCCGACAGCATTGAAAAAAGTCCTGGTGATTTTAATATCACTGCTAGCAGTAGCGGTACTGTCGATCGCTACTTTTATCGTTATACCCGGAGAACAAACAATGTTTGCTGGAACAAGACCTGCCAATATCGGGATTCAGTCAGGAAAACTCGCAGCGTGTCCGAGTTCCCCCAACTGCGTCAGCAGCTTCAGTCAAGATGCCGAACACAAAATTGAGCCTTTGGCATACACTTCGTCCCAGAGTGAAGCGATGGTAAAGCTCAAAGGGGCGATCGAGTCCTATGGAAAAACTAAAATTATCACGGCAACTGATAATTACCTGTATGCGGAGTTCACCAGTGCTTTGATGGGGTTTGTTGATGACGTTGAATTTTTGGTAGATGATGAAGCAAAAGTCATCCATGTGCGATCGGCTTCGCGTCTGGGACAGTCGGATTTGGGGGTTAACCGCAGTCGGATAGAAGCTATCAGAACTCAATTCAATCAACTCTGAACTTAAAAGTTCTAGCTTTCGGAAAGCCCCTCTCCTGCAAAATGAGGGGCTTTGATATTTGGGTATTACTATGTAATTTTGATTTTTCACCATTTAGTTAACAATTATTAACAGTACGCACACCGCAAAGGAAAAGGAGTATCCAGCAGGGGGAGTAGGACATAGCAATGCCGTGTCCCTACGGTTGGCTTTGAGTTTTAATACTTGTTATAAAATTGACGATGGTAAAGTTTTACAATCTTTAAAATAGCTGAGCGCGCTAGCACAGAAAAAGAGATGCCGTAGTATTCCTATAGTATTAAACACCCTAAATTATACACTTCTGACTTTAGGGAGAGGGAACTGAACGAATTAATTTCTACTATTAATTTAAGTAGAGCAAAGAGGAAAAAACACATGGCACTTCAAAGATTAGCAGAATTTTATCCTAACTATCAGGAAGAAATCTTTGCTGGAGACGACATCAAGGGATTTGATGTTTATGCTGGCGACTCTGATGAAAAAGTAGGCACGGTTTATGACGCTTTGGTTGATGACACGGGTCGTTTCCGCTATCTGGTAATTGACACCGGTATTTGGATTTTTGGCAAAAAAGTATTGTTGCCGATCGGCTCGGCTCGCTTCGACTACGGAGCCCGTCGCGTCCACGCCACAGGCCTTCGCAACAAAGCTCAAGCAGAACAATTGCCGGCTTACAATGAATTAGAAGCAGTAGATTACGATCGCGAAGAACAGGTAAGAGGCGTCTACCGCAATCAAGGAACTGGCGCTGCCAGCACTGCAACTCCTGCTAGCTACGATCGCAGCAGCTACAACTACGATATCGACCGCCCCCTCTACGAAACCAACGAACAGCAGCACCAAAATCTCAAGCTTTATGAAGAACGCTTGATTGCCAACAAACACCGCGCAAAGACAGGCGAAGTAGCAGTTGGCAAGCGCGTGGAAACTGAAACAGCGCGAGCTTCAGTACCCATTGAAAAAGAACGAGTCGTAATCGATCGAGTAACCCCGGTAGAAGCGGGTCGAGTAGTTTCAGTCGGTGAGGCTGACTTCCAATCAGGGGAAGTTGCACGCATGGAAGTCTACGAAGAAACGGCCGACATTCACAAGGAAGCTTTCGTCCGGGAAGAAGTCAACGTCAGAAAAGAAGTTGTTCGCAGCACGGTTGAGGGCGAAGAAACCTTGCGTCGTGAAGAATTAGACGTTAAGACTGATGGAACTGCGGTTGTAGATAATAAAAATCCAAAGATCTAAACCAACCGCAACAGGTATTGCAGAGGAATTGCGCCTTAATGACATAATTCTGTCACCGCGCAGGTTTGATTGAATTGGTAGCGATCGCGCAATTCCTATGTGAGCGAGGGCGGGGGTACAACACTTGTCTAGTTTTGGCAAAGTTGATGCACTTGCCCCGCCTTTACCAATTTCCCCTTACCACTTCATAATAAAAATCCCTAAGCAGGAAAGTTTAAAAAATGAACGGTCAAGCATCAGCAGAAAAGATAGCAACTGCAAAATCAATAACCCGTCTCAACCGGGTGCCTGAAAAAGTCAGAACTAAGCTAAAAAGTTTTACCGTCAAAGACAACAAAGGTCACTTGGTAGGCAAAATTAAAGATGTCTATTTTGATCCTAAAGGTCAGTTAAACTTTGTGGTGGCCGGGTTAGGGAGTGAAAACCCCCGCACTTTTTTATTAAGTGTTAAGCTGCTAAAAAAAGCCGATTATCACCAAAAAGCGCTGTTTGTAACTATTAATTCGGATCAAGTCGATCTGCTGCCGATAGTTTCGGCAAATGGGGGTCATCCGTATTTAGAAAATGCCTCTGAAACGCATAGTGAATTTAGCAACAGTGAGTTAACCAATCCCTCAACAGATATGTCAAATCTAACAGATGCCGAGCTCACAGATCCAAATTTCGAGACAGATGAGGATGAGGAAAACTTCGATATAGTCGATCAAGAAGTAATTCGCCTGCTAGAAGAACGATTGGTGATCAATCGCAGCAAGCGGAAAGTCGGCGAAGTAATAGTGCGTAAAGAAATTGAAACTCGGATGGTACAAGTACCCATCCAGTGGGAAAAACTGATTGTCGAACAAGTCGGCGACGATCCGAAGGTGTTGGCAGAAATAGATTTAGGTGAGGGAAACATCACCGGTATAGATTTGACGGAGATTAAGAGCGATCGCCAAGAACCGACAGTTAAGGCTGAATTTACCTCTGTGCAGAAAGCTAGCAAGATCTTAAATTCGATCGCCTCTCAACCCCGTCACGGTTGCGTCAAAGTCCGCCTAGAACTCGTCCTCGAAGACAAGCAACTTGAGGATACTTACCAAAAATGGATGACGGAACACCACTCAGAGAGTTAAAATATTCGTCTTTTTTCGTGTAGATTTTAGCTATTAGCGAGAAACTTAAATCAAAGAGCGGACTGTGGCGAGTCGTGCTGGGGAGAAAGTTCACCGCCATCTACTAAGATCAGGTTCGGTAAATTAACCCTAATTTTGGTAGAGGCGGGTTCACCAATATCTATAATATAAACGTGAGATCCCTAAACCCGCCCCGACCGGGATATTTCAATTTTTAGCGATCGACCTCTAGACAAAATTTTACCGACTTGCGGTAAAATTGTGGTGGTCTAATTTAAAAGTATTTGAAAATGCCCAGCACAATCTCCGACATTAAAGTAAAAACGATCGCAGGCGAAGACAAGCAGCTAGGAGAGTACGCTGGCCAGGTACTCTTGATAGTTAATGTAGCTTCCAAATGTGGCTATACACCTCAATACAAAGGACTCGAAGAATTGAGCCAGAAGTACAGCGCGGCTGGACTCCGTGTTTTAGGATTTCCCTGCAACGACTTCGGAGGTCAAGAACCCGGAAGTAATCCAGAAATCGTCAATTTCTGTACTACAAAATACGGTGTCACCTTTGAATTATTTGACAAAGTACGCGCTAAAGGCACTCAGCAGCACCCGCTGTACGCGAAGCTTACGAGTGCAGTAGATCCCAAGGGTGAGGTTTCCTGGAATTTTGAGAAATTCTTAGTTAGCAAACAGGGTGAAGTGGTTGCCCGATTCCGCAGCAGTGTTGGCCCCGATTCACCAGAACTAATCGCTGCTATTGATCGAGAATTGGCAAAATAAGCAGTTCGGCAACTAAGCAGTGTACAGGAGTTAACGGATTTAACGGATGGATGTTTAGGGAAGAGGGAAGAAATTAATAGGCTTTTTTTCTAATAAGTTGAGAGCTAATTTTTTTCTTCGGATCTTCCCCATTGTGTGCAAGCACTCAACCCTGAACAAATACCGATGAATGTATTTAATTGGAGAACAGTTTAATTTAATGGAAAATACATCGGGATTAGATTTAGTGGTAGGTTTACTTGCCTTCGCAATTCTGGCAGGTGGTCTGGCCATGCTATTTGTAGGCATGGCATCGTTTCCTAAAGAAAAATAATACTAATCGATATGATGTGCGATCGCACAACTCGAATAAAAGTTTTGGTAGTGAGGACTGAAGTCTTCCTAGAAATCGGATGGCAGCAGTCCTCACTACCAACTTAAAATGATTATTTTACAGGACACCCTCTGAATAAATCAAACTACATTCAATTCGAACATTCGCAATTGACAATCATGCAAACTACCGAAAACAACGTCAAAATTGCCCTCGCGCCAGGGAATTTGCGCCGCGTTCACCATATCGCTTTAAACGTGCGCGACATGGAAGCTTCCCGCCACTTCTACGGTACAATTCTCGGCCTGCACGAACTAACAGGTGCAGAAATTCCGGCAACTTTAACAGAAATGGTAGCCTCTGGTAAAGTCGCTAATTTCGTTACCCCAGACGGTACTGTTATTGACTTATTTTGGCAGCCCGACTTGGAACCGCCAAACCCAGATCCGGAGAAAGCTTTTACCCGCGCCAACCACTTAGCCTTCGATATTGAGCCGGATTTGTTCGATCGCGCTCTGGAAGTGCTAAAGTCAAATCAAATTGCGATCGATAGCGGCCCCGTCACTCGCGCTACAGGACGCGGCATTTACTTTTACGATCCTGATGGATTTATCATCGAAATCCGTTGTGATGCTGTTTAAACAGCCGCTATCGGGTTCTCGGTAGTCCGGGTGCACCCTACATTTACTCTTGGGATCGCGGTGATTTTTAAACATCCTACCTTTAAAGTTGTTTTATTTTCCGTCTTTGCTAATAGATTGCTTCGGCCAAGTAAACCGAAAAGTTGCTCCCTCACCTTCGGCAGATTCTAGGGAAATACTGCCCCCTTGACCTTCGACAATTTTTTTCACCAGCGACAAACCAATCCCAGTATTTTCAACTTTATCGCGAGCTTCCAAGGTCTGAAAAATCACAAAAACTTTATCGTGATATTGAGGATCAATCCCCGGCCCGTCATCCTCTACAAAAAACTCGTAAAAATCATCTAACTCTTTAACCGATATTTTTACATGACCGGATTCAGCTCGGTTGTGCTTAATTGCGTTGCTAATTAAATTAGAAAAAACCTGCTGTAGCGGCAATTTTTCGGTCACAAAAGTTGGCATTCCTGGTTTAACTTTCACCTCAAATCCAGACGGCGGCGCCAACGAATCAATAATTTCTGCTAATAACTTCTCAACTTTTACCATTTCCGAAGGCACTTCAATGCGTCCGACGCGGGAATATTGCAGCAGTCCTTCAATCAAACCTTCCATCCTGTGAACTCTGCCACGCAGCAGGTTCATTTGGTGCAGAGTATCCTCTGTCATCGAGTCGCTGAGGTCTTCTTCTATCCAACTGCTGAGATTTGCGATCGCCCTCAGCGGCGCTTTCAAATCGTGAGAAACTACATAAGCAAACTGGTCTAATTCTTGATTCCGCTTTTTCAAAACATTCGTCGTTTGAGCCAGATTTTGCGCCGTCAACCTCAATTCTTGAGCGCGCAACCGCAGCGATTCCTCAGCTTGTTTCCGATCTCTAATATCTTCTACCACACCCATCAAAAATTGGCTGCCATCTTGTTCTCGCAGCAGCGAAACCGTCAAGTTTGCCCACACCAACTCTCCGTCTTTGCGGATGTAGCGCTTTTCCAGAGAGAAATTTTCAATTTCTGCTGCTAACAATTGGCGCAAAAGTTCCAGTTCGCTTGCCAAATCTCCAGGCCAAGTAATATCCTGAAATCTTTTCTCCAGCAATTCTTGGCGACTGTAGCCCAAAATTTCGCAAAGTTTTTGATTGACTAACAGAAATTTGCCTTCCACACTCGCTTGAACCATGCCGACTGCCGCCTGCTCAAAAGTAGCGCGAAACCGCTGCGCGCTTTGGGCTAAAGCAATTTCTGAGCGCTTGCGATCGCTAATATCGTTGCTGATTTCCAAAATAGCCACCGGTTGATCTTGCTCGTCATGCTGCAAAGTCCATCGGCTTGCCACCGTTATTTTTGTGCCGTCTTTCTTGGTTCGCACCAATTCTCCTTGCCAAGAACCCTTCTCGAAAAATACTTTTTGTATTACCTCAAAAGGTTGAGTCCATTCTGTTTGTAAAAGCTGGTGAATATTTTTTCCTATTGCTTGCGACTTCCGCCAGCCGTAGAGCCACTTTGCCCCCGAATTCCAATAAGAAATCGCCCCGTTCAAGTCTAGTACCGCGATCGTATCGTTTGCCAAATCCAGAATTTGTGCTTGCTTTCGCAGAGTTTCCTCGGCTTGTTTTCGTCCTCTGGCATCACGGCAAATCGCAATAAACAAGTGTTGATTTGCCAGACGCATTTCGCTGACAGCCAACTCCATCGGAAACTTAGTCCCGTCGTGGCGAAGTCCAACTGTTTCTTGCTGGTAAGTCTTCAGCGTAGTATCTGGATGTAACACAAAATATTCGATCGAATAATCCCCCACGCTGCTGTGCGGTAGCGGTTGAGCTATCAGCCGCCGCAGGTTAGAGCCAATTATTCGATCGGCTTTCTGGCCAAAAATCTTTTCTGCTGCCCTATTAAAAGACTCAATATTTCCCTGTGCGTCCAAAGTAATAATACCGTCAGCCGCATTGTCAACCACAGCTTGAATGCGACTTTTACTTTCTTCCAAGCCAGCTTCCCGCTTCCTCAATTCCTTCTCTAAACTATCAAATAAATACCAGGAAGCCGCTGCCCCCAAACAGCCGGAAAGCAAACCCGCAACTTGCACAAAATTAATGAAATCTACCAACTCCTCTAGTTGCTGATCTACACTTTTCTGGTAGGCTTCGCCGGCATCAGAAAAGGCATTAATTTGTGTACGCAGCTTATCCATGTTCAATTTGCCTTGAGCAAACACCTGAATTCTTTCCTGCGGCTGCATCCTTGTTGCCGAACTGTCCAGCTTATTCAAAGTCTTTTGCAAGAAATTTATTTGCTGTTCGGTACTTTTTTTTATTTCTTCAAATCGCTGAGGTTCCAGTTTGTTTTCTTGAACCAATACCTTAAGTTTAGCCAGCAGCGGAGGCAAACTCTTCTTTGCTTCTAAGTAGGGTGATAAAAATTCGCGGCGCTGCGTCAACCCATAACCCGTAACGCTCGTTTCCGCATCCACCACCATGGTTATCAAGCGGTTAGTTTCCTGAAGTATTGCCTTATTAGTATCTGCTCGCTTTCTTATCTTTATGGCACTATCCCGGAGGCCGGCAATTGCTAGCAGCGAAGCAAACAGAAAAATCATGGGAATAGCAATGATGACTGTTCCCCGCTGGCGAATTGGTCGGTCTGTCCATACAAAGTGGAGGCAGCGATCGAGCAAATACTTCACGGATATTGAAGGAGAAAGTTTGCTGCCAGTATATCGCTTTTTGGCAGTTTAGGCTATGGATAAGTTCGTTTTTTTTATTTGGCGATCGTCGGGGACTAACCGTGGAAACTAGATTAGACCCCTGCGATAGCTACCTGCTGACACTAACAGCAGATTTTTTGGCACGGTGTTTAAACTGAGGCAGGGAGAAAGAAAGGACTTTTTTCGACACCGAGACAGCAGGCGAAGGAGAAAGGATCGTTTCTGCTTTACCTTCGTTTGCGCCTTCGGCTTCTGCTTTTAAACTAGAGTCTGTTTCGCAAGTGTTTGGAACACTTGTAACTACAGTAGTCCACCTGCCTGTAGCCGGATCGCGATAACAAGTAAAAGGATTTATTTTTAGTGGTTGACTGCAAGGTTTAATCATGTAGATGCACTCCTTTGATTCTGAGAAATTGTGCATTGCTTTCAGCAGCAGTGCTATCTCGCCAGTAGAAGCAGTATGAAGGCAAAAAGCAGAATTGTGTTTCTGCGTCCAGAGACTTTTGAAACTTCCTGATTTCCTGTTAACTTTTCCCTTCTACTGCTTCGCGACCATAGCATTACTTTTACCAAATTGCCTTTCTGGAAGCAACCCCCCACCGCCTTAATTAGGTTGAGGTGGGATTTGTAAATGCAGCGAGGCGCCCGATCGTGCCTGCAGGACAATTTTGGGATAATATAGCTATTCTAGGCTGAAAAAAAATGCTACTGTGTGATCGACAACAGAGGTTGATCGCGATCGGTGTCACAATTAAAAACGGAATGGGTAATTGGTAAGGGGGGAATTGGTAATTGGGGAATTATTCCATCTTTTGGCCTACGTTAAATCCGTTAAATCCGGTACACAATTCCTGGCAAAACCCCCACCCGTTAAATCCCTTAAATCCCCTACATTGCTAGTTGCCAAATTTGCTTCTAACTAATATCAACTTCTGCCTTTAAATGAACAGTAAAAGTAGAGCCAACATCCAACTGACTCTCAACAGTGATATCGCCTCCCATCATCTGGCAAAACAAGCGACTAATGGCCAATCCTAAACCGGTGCCGCCGTACTTGCGAGTAGTGGAAGCGTCCCCTTGAATAAAAGGTTCAAACAAACCCTGCTGCTGTTCTGCCGACATTCCAATCCCCGTATCAGATACCTGCAAATAAACCGAATCGCTGCAGCCTGCTGGTTCGCGACTCGCGCTCAACAGCACCGTTCCACCTTCGGTAAACTTCAGGGCATTGGATAGCAAATTAAACAGAATTTGCCGGACTTTAGTCAAATCTGCATACATCACTCCCAAGTTTTCAGAGCAAGAAACCTGCAATTGATTGTGATTTTTTTCTACCAAAGGGTGCAAAGTCGCAACGACTTCTTCTATTAAATTACTGAGGTCAAATTTTTCTAAATAAAGCTCCATCCGACCAGCTTCTATCTTAGAAAGGTCTAGAATATCGTTAATTAAAGTCAGCAAGTGTTTGCCGGCGTTATAAATTTTTTGGGTATCGGGAATGATCTCTTCGAGTCCCGATTCCCGTGCTTCTTCTTGTAGCATTTCGCTGTAACCGATAATTGCGTTGAGCGGCGTCCGCAGCTCGTGGCTCATATTGGCTAAAAAAGTGCTTTTAGCTCTCGAAGCTGCTTCAGCTTTGTGTAAGGCTTCTTGCAAAGCTATTTCGGCTCTTTTGCGCTCGGCAATTTCGATGCGGAGCAGTTTATTGGCGGCGGTGAGTTGAGCGGTGCGCTGATCGACGGTCATTTCTAGCTGCGCTTTGGCTTTGGAGAGTGCTTCCTGAGCCCGCTGGCGCTCAAATCCCTCGATCGCCAGCGCTACCAAATTTGCCAAAGAATCAGCGAAGGTGCGCTCCTCTAGAGCCCACTGGCGGGGCGCGCCGATATGTTCGAGAGAGAGGATGCCCACGATCTGGCCGCCGAGCCTAATTGCTACATTTAATATGGATGAATTAGGCTTGCTGGCATTTGGCAGCACAGCGGAATGTTCGGCTACCGAAGATGAGTGGGACAAATCTGTTTGTAGAGATTTTTGAGTCTTTGTCGTAGGTTCTAAAGCATTGTCCGATCGCAAATTTTCGCCCGGTGCGTCGCCTTCAACATCTAAAATTGATAAATTTAAATCGCTTGCCGATATGGACTCCCGGCTCAAATGATTCTCCTGGGTGCGATCGTACACGTCGAGACAAACTAATTTGAGGTTGGGGATTTTCAACTTAGAATGATTCACCCCCTCGTCTTGCTCTGAGGCAGCGGCCTCTGTATCGAGTGGCTCTGTTTGGTTCTTGGCGAGCACTCTCTCAGTAAAATTTAGCTGGGGCTCGCTGGGGTAGCGAGTTCCAAATCTTCCATGGTTGTAAAGCCAGACGCTCACTTTTTCCACATCCAAAGTGCGGGCTGCAGCTTCGGTAATTTCGCGAATTCCCACATTTAGCGCACCGCTGTTGAGAGTCCTCTGTCTACCTAGCTGCAACAAAGCCAAACTCTGGCGGCGGAGACGCTTTTCGCTCTCTTGAAGGGTTTGTTCTGCTTCCTTGCGCTGGGTGAGGTCGTACAAGGCGCACAATGCCGTCTGCTGGCCGTTAAACACCAGCGACTGAACCGAGATCATCGCCCAGAAAGGGGTGCCGTCTGATTTTTTGCAGTGGAGTTCGTAATTTTGGAGGTATCCGTCTTTAGCAAGTGCCTCCAGTACCTTTGGGCGATCGGCGGGGTTTAAGTAAAAGTCTGGAGTGCTGCAGCCGATCAATTTTTCTAGGGGTATGTTCAGGAGAGAAGCCAATTGAGCGTTCGCATACATAATTAAGCCGTCACAGAGGCGAGAAACTAATATCGGCACGGGAGTTGCCGAGGCGATCGCCCGAAACTGCTCTTCGCTTGAACGCAGCGCCAACTCAGCTTTGCTCAGCAAGTGAGCTTCCATCGTATCTGAATGTTCGGTGGTAGTCTCCAGCAAAAGTTCTAGGTCAACCTTTTCGCGCTTCAAGTTTTCAAGTTCCGCACTCAGCCGCTGAACGTCGAAAAGTAGCTGTTCTGTCGATGGTTCTTCCTGCATAGCAATTGAAAATTGGTAATTTTTAGTCGGTTCTGAAGTTTTTTAGGGTTTTGTGCTAGTTTAACTATGACTTATTCCGATTAACTTCAGCCACCCTCATCCTGGTTCCCGGACTTAGCCGGGATTGATCTTTACCTTTTTCGCTATTATTCCAATTCTAAGTGCAAGGAAGGCATCAGCCTCTGCAAGTTTTTCAGGGATTTTATCTGCCAGGGGATCTGTTTAGAACCTTTGATGGCGATTTGAATATTTTTTTGCTGGCGCACTTTGATCACAAATTTTGAGAAAATATTAATTCCAGAACTATTTAAAAATTCTAGCTTTCGCAAGTCTAGAGTCACCGTGTTTAGGCAGGAGTCAGCCACTTCGTTGAGCAGATCGACGATCGGTGCGTATTCTTCCACCTGGCTGAGTCGGAACGAGCCGCTACAGGTGACTGTTTGCGTAGCCTGATCGTACTCGATCGTGTAATCTTTGGTCTGAATCTCCATACTTTTGTCAGTTGCCGGTTTTGAGTGGTAAAGGGGCTTTGCCTGCGTGAGCGAGGATTGAGCTTCAGGGTAGCACGATCAAAATTCAGCCGTTTGCCGAATGCCGAAGGCCTTTGCGTGTGTAACTTTTATTACATATACTGCCAACTGTACCATTGCCGCAGGGCAGTTAGGAGTTATTTTAGGATTTACCAGTTGTGATACCAGTTGGAAAAAAGAATGCAACTGTTGACTAGCTCCAAACCCTGATAGTCATCAGTCATTGCCAATCTAACATTTCAAATCTTAAATCTCAACTTGTATGAGTTGTGGGGGTTGACGAGACCAACTTTGGCTGAAGTTCAGAGCTATCAAGTCGATTTATTTTCTCAAGTTAGCCTTGACAAAATTCGCAATATGTGAGACATATTTCACATCTGACACTGAAGAGAAGCGGAGAATATTTAATGGCAATTTCAGGAATTACAGAAAAGCTTTTGGCGGCTAAAAAAGCTAAGGGAATTAGTTTTGCAGATTTGGAAAAAGTTTTGGGGCGCGACGAAGTTTGGATTGCCGCGGTTATTTACCGTCAAGCTACCGCATCAGAAGATGAATCCGAGAAAATTGTCTCGGCTTTGGGACTAGATAGCGAGACGGCTGCGGTTCTCTGTGAACCTCCGTTAAAAGGTTCTTTGGAAGCCTCGGTTCCGGTTGACCCTCTGATTTATCGTTTTTATGAAATTCTGCAGGTTTACGGGATGCCAATCAAAGCAGTGATTCACGAAAAATTTGGTGACGGGATTATGAGCGCGATCGACTTTACTTTGGATGTCGAGAAAGAAGCAGACCCAAAAGGCGATCGAGTGAAAATAATTATGTCGGGAAAATTTTTGGAATACAAAAAATGGTAAGCCCGTGCGGCTTTACTTTTAAGTGAGAATTAAAAATTCAAATTTGCTCGAATGACTCATGACTAATGACTAAAGCCTCAAAAGTGTTAACTTAGAAACAGAGATCGCGAAGCTTGACTGGCTTGGGTGTCCGATCGGGAAACCCTTCTAGGGCACAGCTAAGGTCACTCCCGCGGCAACTTCCCCAGTCGAAACAAGCAACCGCAACCGTAAATTAAGAGGCAAATATGTCAAAATATGACTCCCATCTCAGATGCTCCTTTTGCGGCAAGTCGCAAGAGTACGTCCGCAAGTTAATAGCTGGGCCCGGCGTCTACATTTGCGATGAATGCGTGGAACTGTGCAATGAAATTTTAGAGGAGGAGTTCTTTGACTCCAGTAAAACAATTGGTCAACAGATTCCCCAATCAGAGGTGCGAGAGTCTCAGGGACAAGGAACGCGGCGGCCGGGTCGATCGAACAAATCGAAAATTGTTTTAGCTCAAATTCCGAAACCAACAGAGATTAAGCAGCATTTAGACAACCACGTTATCGGCCAGCATTCAGCAAAAAAAGTCCTTTCTGTAGCAGTTTATAACCACTACAAGCGCTTGAGCGTTGACCAAGCTAAAGATAGCGACAAGTCTTCCCCTGACAGCGATGTAGAATTGCAAAAATCCAACATCCTCCTAGTGGGCCCCACAGGTTGTGGCAAAACTTTGTTAGCGCAAAGTTTGGCGCAAATGCTCGAAGTGCCGTTTGCGGTAGCGGATGCGACGACACTGACAGAAGCTGGATATGTGGGCGACGATGTAGAAAATATCTTGCTGCGGCTGTTGCAAATGTCGGATTTTGATGTCGAAGCGGCGCAGCGGGGCATTATTTATATTGATGAAATTGACAAGATTGCTCGCAAAAGCGAAAACACTTCGATCACTAGGGATGTATCAGGAGAAGGAGTCCAGCAAGCGCTGCTAAAAATGTTGGAAGGAACGGTGGTTAACGTGCCCCCGCAAGGTGGCCGCAAACATCCTTACCAAGATTTTATTCAAGTTGACACTAGCAAAATTCTATTTATTTGTGGCGGTGCTTTTGTCGGTTTGGAAAAAATAGTTGAACAGCGTTTGGGTAAAAAATCCTTGGGCTTTATTCAGCCAACAGAAAGCGACAGCAACTCAACTTTGCCGGCGAAAGATAAGCGGGCCGCTGATATTTTGCAGCAGGTACAGCCGGACGATTTAGTCAAGTTTGGTTTGATTCCTGAGTTTGTCGGGCGGATACCGGTGGTGACGGTGATTTCGCCGCTGGATGAAGCAGCTTTGATGCAGATATTGACCGAGCCCCGGAATGCGCTGGTGAAGCAGTATCAAAAGCTGTTGAAGATGGACAGCGTGGAATTGGAATTCCAGCCGGAAGCGCTACGGGCGATCGCCCAGGAAGCCTACCGCCGCAAAACTGGCGCCAGAGCTCTCCGCAGCATTTTAGAGGAGTTAATGCTCGATGTCATGTACGAGTTGCCTTCTCGCAAGGATGTGGCTAACTGTATGATTACTCCTGAGATGGTCGAGAAGCGATCGACTGCTGAATTGCTGTGGCATCCCGCATGGCACAAACAGCACGAAACTGCATAATTTATAGCTTGTAGGGTGCTTGTGGCGCACCCTACAAGCTTGGCAAATTTACTTTATGGCAGCTTAAAAAATGTCAGTCAATGTAGCTAAAGTCAGTAAAAAATCGAGATTGCCAGTATCCAGTTTGCTGCCGAGGATTGCAATTTACAGCGCGCTTGTGGCTGGCATAATAGCGCCATGTTACGATTTTAAACTCGGTACACTATCGATCTTAAGCGATACGAAATCCTCGGAAGCAAAACAATATATTGCTAGCATCAATCGAGCGCAGCAAGCTTACTATGCAAAATACGGTCAATTTAGCGATTCCATTGCAAAATTGGGTCTGGGAATTAAAGAACAGGCAGATAACCATAATTACACGATCGGATCGTCAATGGGGCCAGTTCAAACCTTGCAGAATCAGCGCGAAACGGCACAATTTGAAAGCGCGATCGCGATTGCCAAACCTAATGATATGAGTACCGGGAAATCATACACGGGCGCAGTATTTGCTTTCAAAGAAAAGGATAGCGATATGATAACAACGATTGCTGCCATTTGCGAGAACAATGGGGAGAACCCAACTTATGCAGAAACTTGGAATCCGCCAACTTTTGACGGCAAAGCAATTCACTGCCAGCCCGGAACAACAATGTTAAGGTAAGACCTTGAAACTATTTTGCGCCACTCTTTCACCGTCTAAGTAAAATTCAAACTTCCAATTTCCCGGCTTATCATCCTTTTTAAAATTGTACCAGCACCAAGTATTTAATCGCTCGCCCGTCGTTTTTAAATAAGATTGACTTTGGGCTGCGAATAGTCCTTGAGGGTTGACAACCTTACAATAACTTCTATATTCTCCTTCTCGCAAGTTAGCAGCACTTACAGCAAAATAGACTTTTTTGTTTTGCTTCAAAGACCAAAAATCTCTAGTTTTTGTCGATTCTAGTTCGTCAGTTAACATCACTTGAGTCTGAGGATTTAACTTTGCTTCGTTGATTACTGGTTTGAGATCGACTGCTGTTTGAGGTTCGGGAAATTTCCAGAACAAAGGAATAAAAATAGCAGCAATTGCTGTTAATAATCCGACTGATATCAGTGCGAGTTTTGACTTGTTACGCTGCTGAACTACCTCTAGGGGAATCAAAGCATTGAGGGCAGCATCTGCGGAAGGATAGCGGTGTTTGAAATTAGGTTCCACCATTTTTTGCAGCCACTCAAGAAATTCTGGAGTTAGCTGCGGCAAGCGATGTTTAAAATTTATCCGCCCGGTATCGTCCATCAAACTGCCAACTTCGGTAGAATTGATGCCGATTAGCAAGCAAATTAGCGTCGCGCCGAGACTGTATAAATCCGATGCAACAGTTAGCTGGCGGTTGAACATTTGTTCTGGCGGCATAAAGCCCAAAGTGCCTTTAACAACGCTGCTAGCGGCCACTTCTCCCCCGCCGATTCTAGCAAATCCGAAATCGACAAGGCTGACATTCATCCGGTCATTTACTAAGATATTTTCTGGTTTTAAATCTTTGTGGATGACTGGCGGAATGCGGTTTTGTAGATATTTAAGTATTTCTAAAACAGAAATAGCAATTTGCTTGATTTGTTCGGGATTCCAGCGGCCAGAATTTGCCAAAGAAGGAGCATTTTTGTATTCTTGCACCATGCAGAAACCCGACGCGGTTTGGAAGGAATCTAAATAGCGGGGAATACTGGGATGGTCGAGTTCTCGCAAAATTTGAATTTCTTTTTCGTAAGCTTGATATTCTGACCAATTAGCACCGGTGCGGGCAAATTGAAATTGTTTGATAACAACCGAACATTTTGTATTAATTTCGGTAGCCAGATAGGTAACGCGGCCGCCTGCGCGATTGTGTCCGAGTTCGCGAGTTATTTGATAGCCGTATTTGGAAAAGTCAGGAAAAGCATTCATAGGTAAGTTGTAAGGTTTGTAGTAAGGACTTCAGTCCTGAAAAAGCTTGTAGTCAGCACTTCAGTCCTGAAAAAGTTCGTAGTAAGGACTTCAGTCCTTACTACGAACAAGTTTTTACGGTTTGATTAAATTGGGTTGAGATTTGCGATACTTGGCAATAATTCTTTTTGGTTTAAAAAGAATCAGGTCAATTAACGGAATCGCAGTGACGGCTAGAGATGCCATTGTTGTTCCTCCTACAGCTATCATTTCCATTGGTTCCACCCATTCTAATTGAGTACCTAATTTTAAAAACAGTCGAAATGCTGCTCCCAAGCTAGTACAAAAGCCGGCAGTAAGAAAGGCTATTTTGGCAGCATCTACTTTAAGAACTTTTCTGGTTGTCTGCTCGGAGACTAGATTGTTAGCTATCGGATTGACGAGCGCGTAAGCCAAAGCGGATATCAACATCACGAATGCGATCGGCACAATAATCATAAACCATCCCGCTCCCATCAAGCTACACAATGAAACTAATAAAAATAGCAAAGCCACTACAGCGATAACATTCATTATATTGCCGACCCAAGCTCCCAGTAAAGTTAATGCTATAGGAACAACCACTATAATAATAAACTGATTTATATTACTGTTAGAGAGGGAAGGATTAGTATACGTTAAAGGACTCATCAATAAAACCGAAAATAGAGCTACTATTGCCCCTAAAAATAACGCTCCGAACCAATTAGACTTGTATTTATTGAATTTGGTCGTGCTTGTGATCTCAGCAACTGACACTCCCAATAATACACTCATAAAAATGGTAGTAACAATATAATTCTCGGTATCTTTGTCGTCAAAGAAGTTGGGGCTTGCAATCTGGTGCAGCATAAAACCTGCTAAAATAAAACTGCACATAAAAGCCAGCCTGCTGACAGACAAAGCGTTAGTTCTTTGCGGTACTGGTAGGGCAGATGTGGTGACTTGTAATTCTATTGTATGAGTTTCTGGTTCAGAATTTGCGCGCAAGATGATTTGGCGGTTGTAAGTTTGACTTGCCAGCAATTGGCTCGTATCGACGGCGATTGTGCACTCGATATCATTGCTTTCAAATGCCTGCGGTTCAAAGGAGATCCAAGAGTGGTCGTAGGGCGTGTGGGGCGGATCGTTCGGATGCGGCGCGACTTGCCACCTGCCACAAAGCCTTGTATCGGGAATTGGGTTGCTAATTGCAATAGTTTGTGTTAAGATTTCTCCATATTCAGTAGCAGTGAATTGAATGCGATCGCGCTCAATTCTCACTTTCGGCAAGCTGCTGACATCCAAAGATTCTAGCGCAGTTAAAGCATCCGCAGCCGATGGATATCTGTCTTGCAATCTCGGCGCTACCATCCTTTCCAGCCAATTCATCCAACCTTGCTGCAATGGCGGTACTAAATGCCGGAAATGAATGCCATAATTGGCATCAACTAAATTACCGACATCCGCCGATTTTGTCCCAGTTAACAAACAAATCAGCGTTATCCCCAAGCCGTAAAGGTCGGATGCTTTTGTTAATTTTCGGTTGAACATTTGTTCGGGTGGCATGAATCCCATCGTGCCTTTGACGACGCTGCTAGCCGCGATATTTCCACCTCCTAGCCGAGCAAAACCGAAGTCTACTAAATAAACGTGGAGTTCGTCATCTATTAACAAGTTTTCTGGCTTAATGTCGCGGTGAATTATCGGCGGTTTCTGAGATTGCAGGTCAACTAAAATCTCTAAAGTTGCGATCGCAATTTGCTTGATATCCGGCGGCGAAAAAGTCCGCGCGACAGCAGATTCGGCATTTTTGTATTCCTGCACCATGCAGAAACCGCTGTTAGTTTGAAAAGAATCGAGATAGCGGGGAATGCCCGGGGAATCCAGATTTTGCAAAACTTGAATTTCTTGTTCGTAAGCTTCGTATTCTGTCCAGCTAGCACCTAATTGGGCAAATTGAAATTGCTTAATTACCACTAATTTTTGTTGAGTATTCGTATTTTTCGCTAAGTATGTAACTCGGCCGCCGAGACTGTTGTGTCCGAGTTTTTTTTCAATCTGATAGCCGTGAGTGGAAAAATCGGGGAAGGCGTTCATATAGTTTGTAGTAATGTTCTTGTGGGATGGTCTTCTAGCCCGTCATTAACAGGCAAGATGCCTGTTACACAAACAGTGAATTTTTATTGGATGGGCTTCTATCCTGTCAGCAACAGGCAAGATGCCTGTTCCACAAAGAGTTATTTTTTTTTGTGGGGTTATATCCTGTCAGCAACAGGCAAGATGCCTGTTCCACAAAGAGTTATTTTTTTTGGGATGGATCGACATTACCAACATAACTTTTTTGAAAAAAGGCGGCAAGTGCGGTATGATGTGATTTCGCGATCGGTTCTAGCGGGGAGCAGCCGTTAGAGGAAACGGGGAAAGTTCGGTGCAAGTCCGGCGCTGTCCCGCAACTGTAATGAAACCCTTGTGGTTTCTCAAGTCAGAATGCCCGCCGATATCTAACTCACTTTTGAACGCATCTGCGAGGTACGGATGATGGATGGAATTAACACGGCTGTACGCACAAAGCACAGTCTGTTTGTTTGCACTGCTTGCGCTAGTGTTTGGAAAAACGGCAAGCGCGAAGGCAAAAGCGGCGGTCAACAATTCATGGAAAATTTGTCGCAACTCGCTAAAGATTGGGAGTTTTATGATAAGTTTGAGATTCAAGAGGTTGAGTGCATGAGTGCTTGCAGTCACTCTTGTGCGGTGTCTTTTGCTGCTGTTGGAAAGTACACTTATCTGTTTGGTGATTTACCAGCAAATGAGTCGGAAAGCGTCGAGGCGGTACTCGAATGCGCGGGTCAATACTATGCTAAACCGGACGGTTTGTTGCCTTGGTCTGAGCGTCCTCAAGCTCTGAAAAAAGGTGTTTTAGCAAAGATTCCACCACTACCAAATTAGATAGCTTTGTAGTAAGGACTTTAGTTTTTTCCTTATCGTTCCTAGGCTTGGCCTGGTAACGCGTACCCAGAGGAGGAAGAGCCTCGTATTAAAAGCGCTCCTTTACTCCAGCGAGGCAGAGCCTCTAGATTAGCATTCCCAGGCAGAGCCTGGGAACGAGATATCCCACCACCAAATAAGCACAAAATTATCAATGCACAAAATTCCTGTTACTGTCATCACTGGTTTTCTCGGTAGCGGCAAAACTACCTTAATTCGCCACTTATTGCAAAATAATCAAGGTCGCCGCATTGCTGTTCTGGTTAACGAATTTGGCGAAATCGGTATTGACGGAGAATTGCTGCGCGATTGCCAAGTTTGCGACGAAGAAGAAAATGTGGGCAGCAATATTGTTGAACTAACAAATGGTTGTCTTTGCTGCACTGTTCAAGAGGAATTCTTGCCGACTATGCAGGAATTGTTGAAGCGCCGAGAACAAATTGATTGTATCTTAATTGAGACTTCGGGTCTCGCACTTCCTAAACCTTTAATTCAAGCTTTTCGCTGGCCGGAAATTCGCACCGGTGCTACAGTGGACGGTGTTGTTGCTGTTGTCGATTGCGAAGCTATTGCTAGCGGTTCTTTTGTCGGTGATATCGATGCTTTGATGGCACAGCGACAGGCTGATTCTAGTTTAGATCACGAAACTCCGATCGAGGAATTGTTTGAAGACCAGTTAGCCTGTGCCGATATGGTACTTTTAACGAAGGTCGATCGCGTAGATGCTGAAACTCACAAGAAAGTCCAAAGCTGGTTGCAACAAGAGTTGCGTCCGAGTGTGAAAATTGTGCCTTGCAAAGGTGGCGAAATTAACCCCGATGTGCTAATGGGATTTAATGCGGCGGTTGAGGATGATTTGGAGTCTCGTCCGAGTCACCACGACACTGAGGAGGAACACGAACATGATGATGATATTAACTCGACTTTCTTTATTGCCGATCGCGAATTTGAACCTGAAGCTTTGGTGAAAAAACTGCAATCCTTAATGCAGCAGGAGGAAATCTATCGGATTAAAGGGTTTGTGGCGGTTCCCAAGAAACCGATGAGGATGGTGTTGCAAGGTGTGGGTTCGCGGATAGAATATTTTTACGATCGCCCTTGGCAACCTTCCGAACTCCGGCAGACCAAATTAGTGCTGATCGGTCGAGAGTTAGAGCGCGATCGAATTGCAGCGATGATTAACAATTAATTGTCATCTGAGAGGGGCGGGTTGATCGATATTTTGAATTGCAGCAAATATTTTTGGTAAAACTCGCCCCTCCAAGCTCTCACGAACAATTTATTAACATTATTTAATATTGTGGTCACTGCCAGCAAGTCTGGTGTAAAATAGCGATAATGGTTATCATTGTACAATAATCGAGGTCAAGTATGGTGACTGCTGGGGCGATCGAATCAGTTCCTGTTACCGTTCTCACGGGCTATTTAGGTGCAGGCAAAACCACGCTACTCAACCGAATTTTAACAGAGGAACACGGCAAAAAAGTTGCAGTCATCGTCAACGAATTCGGCGAAGTAGGCATTGACAACCAACTGATAATTGATGCCGATGAAGAAATTTTCGAGATGAACAACGGCTGCATTTGCTGTACAGTCCGAGGTGATTTAATTCGGATTATCGGCAACTTAATGAAGCGGCGAGACAAATTCGACCACATAGTCATCGAAACCACAGGTTTAGCCGACCCCGCACCAGTAATTCAAACGTTTTTTGTAGACGAAGATATGCGGGATCAATTGCTGCTAGATGCAGTTGTCACCGTAGTCGATGCCAAGCACATCTGGCAGCACTGGGACGCAGACGAAGCTCAAGAACAAATTGCCTTCGCTGATGTAGTTTTATTAAACAAAACTGATTTAGTGACTGACGAAGAATTGGCAGAATTAGAAAAGCGAATTCGCGCCATGAATGCAATGGCTAAAATTCACCGCACCCGCAACGCAGAATTAGCAATGGATGCTTTATTGGGCGTTAAAGCATTTGATTTGAACCGGGCATTAGAAATCGAACCCGACTTTTTAGGCGAACACACTCACGAACACGACGAAACTGTTACCTCAGTAGCAATAGTAGAACCCGGTGCTATTGACCGCAACAAATTTAGCGATTGGATTGAGGAATTGTTGCGAACTCAAGGCCCGAATATCTTTCGGACAAAAGGCATTTTGAATATCGCCGGAGACAACCAGCGATTTGTTTTCCAAGGAGTACATATGGTGTTCGATGGCCGGCTGGATAGACCTTGGAAAGCTACCGAAATTCCGAAAAACGAGCTTGTGTTCATCGGTCGCAATTTAAACGAAAATCAATTGCGAGAGGATTTTCGGAAATGTCTGGTTTAACTGACATATTGAACCATTTTTAATAAGCCTTTTAGGAACAGGTAAGATGCCTGTTCCACAAGAATAAAATTCATTCCTTGTGGAACGGGCATCTTGCCCGTTCTTAAGAAGAGTGCAACATTTCAGCTTCAATAAATATGGGTAACAAAAAGACAAAGAAAAGTGAACAAACCCTGGAACTTCATGCCGAAGCCATGCTATCTGACTACGTAACTGCTGTTACTTGGTCGCCCGATGGCACAACTTTAGCAGTCTGTTCTGCTGCGGGCGAAGTGATGCTGGCGAAAGTAGGGGCAATTCATGAATTGTCCTTGCAAACCCTACAAACTGCCACGGGTAAATCAGCCGATTGCTTGTCTTTTTCCCGCGACAGTCAATTCCTAGCTGCTGGCGGACAAGATGGAAAAGTGCGAATTTGGCGCGTTAATTCTGGGGAATTAATTGCTGATTTGGATAACCACCGCGTCTGGGTTGATAAGTTAGCTTGGAGTCCCAACTGCAACCAGTTAGCTTTCAGTATGGGCCGCTACGTTCAAGTATGGAATGCTGAGGATAATGTTGTTGAAGTAACGCTGAATTTCGACTCATCATCTATCCTCGATTTAGCATGGCATCCGATGGTTCAATATCTGGCAGTTAGCGGCTATCAAGGCGTCAAAGTTTGGCATGGCGAAGACTGGGACGAAGACCCGGAAATTTTATCAGTACCCTCTGCAACCGGTGCAATTGCTTGGTCGCCACATGGGGAATATTTAGCTTGCGGCAATATGGACAATACTCTAATTGTTAATGAATGGGGCAATTTTGAACCGTGGGTAATGCAGGGTTTTCCCGGGAAAGTTCGAGAGTTAGCTTGGTCTGGTAAAACTAATTCTTTGGGTGCACCTTTGTTAGCTGCTTCGAGTTCTCAAGGCATTTCGGTCTGGGAAAGAGACGCTGATGAAAGAGTCGGTTGGGATTCTTGGGGGTTAGAGGTGCATGAAAATGTGGTAAATGCGATCGCCTTTCAACCTAGCACATTTTTATTAGCTTCCGCAGCCGCAGACGGTCAAGTTTGTTTGTGGTATGAAGCAGAACAATTGCTGCAAATTCTAGAAGGTGCAGAGGGCGGTTTTTCCTGTCTGGCATGGCATCCCGAAGGCCAGTTTCTCGCCGCTGGCGGTTGTGGAGGTGAATTGCTGGTTTGGTCACAATCTATGGGCAGCAAAGGGTTCGGGGGGTGGTAAGTTGGTAGTAGGGCGAGCGCACCAGTTTGACCAAAAGAGAAAAATTGAAAACTTGGTCTTGACAAAATGCTAGATTACAATACCATTTTAGTGGCTGCACTATCCTCAAAGGCGATCGACAATTATGACCCAACAGCAATTTCTCGAACAACTCAACACGATTCTCGACAAAAACCACCTGCTGAAACACCCGTTCTACCAAATGTGGAACGAAGGTAAACTCGACCTGGCAATGCTGCAAGAGTACGCCAAAGAATACTATCTGCAAGTCCACAACTTCCCCACCTATGTCAGCGCTACGCACGCCGCCTGTGACGACATCAAAATTCGTCAAATGCTCCTCGAAAACCTGATAGAAGAAGAGAGAGGCGCTGCTAATCACCCTGAACTGTGGCTGCGCTTTGCCGAAGGTTTGGGTTTAGACAGAAATGCAGTTATCGATCACGAACACTTAGAAAAAACCAGTGAATCCGTTCGCATTCTCAAAGACTTAGCGCGCAGCGAATCGCCCGTCACAGGTTTAGCCGCCCTTTACGCTTACGAAGCGCAAATCCCCGAAGTTTCTACAACCAAAATTGCTGGTTTGAAGGAATTTTACGGCATCGATTCAGAAGCTGCTTTGTCTTTCTTTAAAGTCCACGAAAAAGCCGACGAGTTCCACTCGCAAGCCACCTGCGAAGCGCTGTTAGAACTTTGCCAAACTGAAGAAGCAAAACAAGAAGCGCTGTTAGCTGCCGAGAAAGCAACTTTTGCTCTCAATTTACTGCTTGACGGCGTTTACGAAGCTTATTGTCAAGCTAAGTAAGTAAGCTGTACTGCATTTAAATTGCCTATTTGGGGTGTTGATCAAAGCCCACCCCACAAGAGTCTAATTATTTTTTTAGATGCAATTTAAATGCTGCTTAGCTTAAGCGTAAAAAACGCATAATTTGTAGGGCGGGTTTAGCCAGTGATTTTGGCGATCGCCAACAATCTCACAACAAAACCCGCCCCTCCTCACGAACCATCTCGGTACTCATTCTCCTCTCTTTCTTGTCAAAATCCCTTGGCTGGGACTGAACAGCAAAGCTACTAAAAATAACCCAAAAACCACTAATACAATTGCCGCACCAGATGGCATATTCAAATAATAGCTGAGATACATACCGCTCACGCTAGCTATAATCCCAATAACGGCTCCTAATCCCATCATTAAATGTAGCTCTTTTACCAACAAATACGCCGTTATTCCCGGCCCGATTAATAGCGAAATTACTAACAGCGCCCCCACGGTTTGCAAACTCGCAACAATCGTCAGCGTAATTGCCGAAATCATCCCCAAATAAATCCAGTTTACAGGCAAACCGCACGCTTGCGCCCCCAGGGGGTCAAAAGTATAGAATAGCAGTTCTTTGTAAAGGAGTTTAACCGCCACCAAAATTATCAACGTTATCACAAAAGTCTGCTGTACATCCGTCGGTGCAACTGATAAGATATTCCCAAACAAAAAACCGTCTAAATCTAATTTGGTGGTTCGCAATATGCTAATCAGCATGACGCTAATGGCTAAAAATGTAGATAAAATTAAGGCCATGACTGCATCAATTTTTAGGCGCGATTGCGATTGAATCCACGCCATAATCACGGCGCTGATAATTCCCGAGATAAAGGCGCCGATCGAAATATTGAAACCTAAAGAAAAAGCAACCGGCAATCCTGCTAATACTGAATGGGCAATCATGTCAACCATCATTCCCATTTGCTGTACAATTAAGTAGGAGCCGACAACGGCGCAGAGAATTCCTAGGAAAACGCCGACGGCGATCGCATTTCGCATGAACTCGAATTTGAGTGGCTCAATTAGCAAATTTAACATTGAATTAGGTCAATAATAGGGTTTTTTCAACCACAATCAACTGCACAGGGGGGACGCCCGTGCCACAATCAACTGCACAGGCGGGACGCCCGTGCCACAATCAATTTTAAAGATAAATCTTTTTTTGCTTACGCCGCAACTAAACTTAAATCGTATCCATAGGCTTTTTGAATATTGGCTGCGGTGAGAACTTCTCGGCAGGAACCAGTCGCAATTAACTGCTTGTTGAGCAACAATAAATTATCGTACTGTTTTAAAGTTTCGCCTAAATCGTGACTAATTACTAGCAATGTTTTATTTTGGGCTTTTAGTTCTGCAAAAATATCGAAAATAATTTCTTCTGTTGCTTTGTCGATCGCGTTAAAAGGCTCGTCGAAGAAGAATAAATCGGCTTGTTGGGCGATCGACCTTGCTAAGAAAATCCGCTGCTGCTGTCCGCCAGACAGTTCGCCAATTTGTCGATCGCGCAAATCCCACATTCCTACCCGCAGCAAAGCAGCTTTGACCAATTCTTGGGACTGCTTCGAGGGCGATCGAAACCAACCAGTCTGGACAGTTCGCGCCATCATCACCGCATTCCACACAGTAATCGGATAATCCCAGTCAATTTGCGATCGCTGCGGCACATAAGCCACCCGCGACAACTGTTCCTTCAGCAGTCGCCCCTGATATTTGACCAAACCCCGACAGGCCGGGATCAATCCCAGCATCGCTTTCACCATCGTGCTTTTCCCCGCGCCGTTGGGGCCGAACACACCTGTTAATTGTCCCGATTCTAAATGGAAATTCACGTTGTTGAGGGCCGTAATCCCTCGATAATTGACAGCTAAGTCTTGCACTTCTAGCATAATTAGAGATTTTGAGAACGATTCTTGTTCGTAGCTACTAGAATAGGATAACTCGAAAAAGCAATAACGATTATCGTTCCAAAGGTGAAAATGTTAAAGAACTGGGCTGGAAAAAGCGGCAGATTGTGCGGTGCGGCTGTTTTGGCAATTGGCTGCGGACTGGTTGGGTGCAGTGGAGGGCAGAACGCCAGCAATCGGACGCCAGAGAGTCCCGCTGCAACTCAAACTCAAGCCAGTCCCGCCGCCAACTTGCCCAAAGTCGTCGCCACGACTGGCGTTATCTGCGACATAACTAAAGAAATCGCTCAAAGTTCGATCGACACCACGTGTCTAATTAAGCCGGGAGATGACCCCCACACCTACCAAACCAAGCCCGAAGACCGCAAAGCGATTGAAACAGCAAATCTGATTTTATACGGAGGCTACAACCACGAACCCAGCATCATTAAGTTAATTCAATCCAGCAGTAATTCCGCACCCAAAATCGCCGTCCACGAACTCGCAGTTCCCAAACCGCTAATGGGCAAAGACGATCACGAACATGGTGAAGAGAAAGCGGAAAACCAATCCCATGCAGAAGGCGCAAAAGTCCCTGACCCTCACGTTTGGCATAACCCTCAAAATGGCATCCGTATGGTAGAAACAATTCGGGACGAATTGATCAAAGTTTCCCCCACCAATACTCAACTTTATACAAAAAATGCAGAAAGCTTAACAGATGAGTTGAAAAAAATAGATACTTGGATAAAAGCTCAGATTGCGACTATTCCAGCCCAAAAACGAAAGCTAGTAACAACTCACGATGCTCTGAGTTACTATGCCGATGCTTACGGTTTGGAGAATGCGGTCGCTTTGCAAGGTGTGACGACAGAGGAACAGCCCACAGCAGCAAGAATTGCCGAATTATCCTCAGAAATTAAGAGTACAGGAGTGCCGACAATTTTTGCCGAAACCACAACTAATCCGAAGTTGATGAAGACTGTAGCGAGGGAGGCAAATGTCAAAATTTCGGACAAAGAACTTTACAGCGACGAGTTGGGTGGCCCCGGCACTGGTGCTGATACATATCAGGGAATGCTAAAAACTAATACTTGCGCTATTACTTCTGGCCTCGGGGGTAATTGTACTCCCTTTGCCAAAGAAACTGCACCCAATCCCAAACCCTAGACTTTCTAAAGTCAGCCTAATACCAAGCACCTTACATTGGCTGGGTAAGAAGCAAAACGCAGCCCTCGCAATCGCAGGGGTTTTCGATTGCAAACGCTGCGTTTGCTGCGATGACTTTAAGGTGAATTTGGCTCCTCGGTACTGGGGGGTTTTTGGCCAATTCCCAATTGCTTTTTAGAGGATTTTAAGTCTTTCCAAAGCATCTTAATATCTTTATAGGCTTTCTCAGCGCTAATTTTCCCTCCTGTTTCCAGTGAGCAAATATAAGTTATTTTTTGAGCAAACTCCTGCAAGTTGGCATTAAACGCCAAGTTTTCTGGCGTGAAATCACCGTAGTAGCGATTGCGAGGATGTAAAAAATCTTCCCGCTCTTTCATTGCCCCCTCCTAATTAAACTTTTGGTATTCAACTTTTGGTTCGGTCTCTGCTGTTAATAGCACTATTTGTACTCAGTATCGCGGCGCTAACTTGCTTCTATTGTATGGCGTAAGTAGCAATTGTGCTTTTTCGCTCTGTATTTAGTCTATTAATGCAGTCTTAACCTTAAGTTAGCTTTATTTTAACTTTTCCTTAACCTAAAAGCAAAAAAATGGGAAATGCGCCCTTCGCATCTCCCTTTAGATATATTTGGCAGTTGGTGATTAACCTTTTCTGAAGCCGAATATTTATTTGTGGCACTCGCAGCCGGTGTGGCCGCAGCCTTGGCCGTTGGGGTGGCCGTCAGCGCAAGCACTGGAACAGTATTTTTTGCCGTCTTTTTCAATGGCTTCGCTGGGGCTGACAACGCACGAACATGAAGGACAGGCGCATTTTGTTTGGGTGGCGGTAGTCATTTTAGATTGTCCTCGTGGGTTTGTTTATCTATACTTATATATGAACATATATTCAGATATAAGTCAAGGGAATGTAAAAGTTTTGTTACAAAGGTTTGTCGATCGCACTAAAATGAAAATGAGAATTAAAACAAGCCTGGAAAAGATGTCACCCAACTCTGCTGTTAACGGAGCGATAAGTCAGCCTCACGAACAAAACGATACACCAACGTGCGATCCATCGCACTTAGTTGACTGTTGGCGGGCCGGGGACATCCAAACACAGGTTCTCAACACCGCAAAAGCCCAGCGGATGGCAGAGTTTTTCAGCCTTTTGGGAGATGCGAACCGTCTGCGGCTGCTGTCGGTTTTGGCAAAACAAGAACTGTGCGTGTGTGACTTGGCTGCGGCGTTGAGTATGAGCGAGTCAGCAGTATCGCATCAGTTGCGGGCATTGCGGGCGATGCGGTTGGTAAGTTACCGCAAGGTTGGGAGACAAGTTTTTTATAGTTTACTCGATCGCCACGTTTTTGAACTTTACCAAGCCGTCGCCGAACACTTAGACGAAGCCTAATATTATTCTCCTTGAATGGTGTGGCCTGTCACCACCACCGCCTGTTTAATTGATTCTTCAGAAGCTTGAGCCTCAACCGTAACAGTCTTAGCAGCTACATCGACATTGACAGAAGCATCGGAGTCAACTGTTTTGATGGCTTTGGTAATTGTATCACCGCAGCCAGAACAGACGATCGACGGAACTTTAAGTACCAGTGCCATAATAAAACCCAAATATTGTAGATGACAGTATTGATTGTGCTTTTATTTTAATCTAATTTCGCTTTCCAAACAAAAGTGCGCCAGAATAAATTCTGACGCTACAAGAAGTAACTTTTCCGGCGCAGGTTAATGACTGATGACTAATGACTGATGACTAATGACTTAGTATCTGGTATGCACCGCCCAACGGCGGCGGCTACAGGCCGCAAACTCGCAACTAAATCAACCATATCTGTCAAAGAAAGAGCTTGCCGCGCGTCAGAAACCGATTTTTCCGGTTGCGGGTGACACTCAATAATTAATCCGTCTGCACCGCAAGCAACCGCTGCTTTGGCTAGTGGTGCGACTAATTCTCGCTTGCCGACTGCGTGAGAAGGATCTACGATTACTGGCAAATGAGTTAACTGTTTCAGCGCTACGACTGCACCTAAATCTAATACATTCCGGGTGTAATTGTCGAAGCTGCGGATGCCTCTTTCGCAGAGAACTACATGAGGATTTCCGTGACTGAGAATGTATTCGGCGGCCATCATAAATTCTTCGATTGTGGCTGACAAGCCGCGTTTTAGCAAGACTGGTTTTCCGGCTTGACCGATCGCCTTTAGTAACTCGAAGTTTTGCATATTGCGACTGCCTAGTTGCAGCATATCAGCATAGGTGACAACTGGCTCAATTTGGGCGATCGACATTACCTCTGTCACGACGGGCAAACCGTAACGCCGGCTGACATCGGCTAAAATTTCGAGTCCCTCAATTCCCATGCCTTGGAAAGAATAGGGAGAAGTGCGGGGTTTGTAGACTCCGCCTCGCAAAGCTTGCACCGATGCGGCGGATAGTTGGCGGGCGACTGTTTCCATTTGTTGGGAACTTTCGACGGTACAGGGGCCGCCGATGATTAATAATTCTGTGCCGCCGACAGAGACTGTTTCTGAGAGTTTAACAATTGTTTGGTGTTCGGGATGAGATTTGGTTACGAGTTTGGCTTCTAACATGAGGGAATTTTCTGGGAATTTAAGTGGGTGGTTGACAATAAAAAACCCGGAACTTTTAAGAGTTCCGGGTTGGTGCGAAAAGACAGCGCGACAATTTACCCAGAACTATTGTTGGGCCAAAAATAAAAGCTGTAGTACCAGTTACTGAATAATGTCATTGCTGTTTTCGCTTGTAGTCGATTGGTTGTTGGGAAAAGAAGTAGAAAAAACAAAACCGCAGGTGTTAATCTGCGGTTCGCCCGGATGTTCACAGTGAATTGCAAATTCACTCCGGGCGAACTTGGCTGTACCAAAAATAAAAATAGCTGGTGGCTGTGAACATAGGTGAAGTGCTGCGATTTTTGGATTAAACACAATACTATTCGATAAGGTACCACAGACTGGTAGGAATGTCAAGCATTTTTTTGCAAAATGTATGGAAACGGCAATGGCGTTTAACTCGGCGCGGTTGTCGTTTTTTGGCTATGTCTGTTATCATATCGATATAGGGACAAGCCGATAAGTCCTTATATCGACAAAAGACCCTATCCGATCGCGCGCCTGTGTGTCAGGCTAGACACATAGACAAATCGATATAGCGATATGGAAACTTTGACGACAAGTAAAACTGTGTCCGTAAAAATCTATCTACCTGAAGAGACAAGAGCCAAGTTCAAAGCATCTTGCGCCATGCGTAGCCTCAGCATGAATGAGGTTCTGTTGGAGTACATCGAAACTTGGTTACAGGAAAACGAACCCGTTTTAGAGCCAAAGCCCCAGGGCGTCAAGACGATCGCCAAAACTGAGGAAACAGACTGTTGACCGATCGACTATATCGAATAAATGGCATCCTCGAACATACCGCGAGGGACAAATGCTGAGAGATTCAGACAACCCAGAGAAATCTTGGGAGGATTTAGAAGCCGAACTGCTTCCTCACCGTCCTTTTTATGCCCCTGGCGAGACTGAAATTGAAAAAGACCTTTATGCTAAGCGACGATGTGCTCAGCATAAAATGAAGGCTGAAAAACGCCCCGATATTGCAGGCCGTTCTTATTACTACTGCACGGAGACAAATAATGATGACTAACTCGAATTACCGACTGCTACCTGCCAGAGATGAGTATGTCCAAGTGTCTATCTATCTCAATCGGGTGCATTTGGACGGATATACGCCCGATCGCGCGATCGCACAATTGATCGAAATGGGTTATGCTCCTACTTTGCAATATCAGTGGAATCCAAAACGAAATGAGTTTGATTTATTTGCTTTGATTCACGATCGCCCGATCGCCGATTCACTGATGGATAAACAGGCTTGTGATGCTCTCTGGGCTGCTTTTAACGAATCTTCGCTTTACGTGATTGGTTGCGAGGCGGCGCAAAATTCTAACTGGCTAGCGGCACGCAGCTTTAATGATCGGCACCGTTACGCTACGCCGGAGGAAATCGAGCCTCTGGAAGCAAATGCTACGGCCGCTGCTTAATATTTTAGTCCTGAGCGCAACTGACACATTAAAAAAGGTACGTTGTTGCGCTTAAGCGCTTTTACAGCATTTTTTAGGTAAGTGAGGTACATAGCAAAGATAGAGGACACGGCAGTGCCGTTTCCCCACCCGGATTAATTGTAGGGCCACGGCACTGCCGTGTCCTGACTGTGGGTAATATTAATTCCAATGCTACCGGATTTGATGTTAGTCCCAGCCGAAGTCTCGATCGCACAATTCGGCTAGTCTTTGGTTGTGCGATAGAAAATATGCTTTCAATTGGTCGTATACTGTGTCGCTGATGGGCGGATATTCGCTGGAGTTGTGCTTGCCGTAGGTTTGTAGTTGGTGGGGGGGTAAGCCTAAAAATTCGAGGATGGTGTTGCAGATTTTTTCTGGGTTGCTATACAAGTCTTCGCTTTTGATGATTGAGATTTGTGATTTGGGAAAAAGTTTCATCCAGGCTGGGAGTTGATCGGCGTAAATGCCGCGGGTTAGATAGCTGTGGTGTTGGTGTTCGTAACTATAGTAGGTTGGGTTGGCTAGGAGTTTTTCTATTTCGCCTTTGAGTCTTTCGGGTTCGGCGGCGATCGCCTCTTCTAATGAGAGAGTTTCGTAGCCTATTTTGATATAGTAATAATAGTGGGAAATTGCGCGATCTACTGGGTTTCTCAGCAGGGCGATTATTTTAACTTTGGGACATAAATCATAAATTCGCTGGGGAACTTGGGGGTGACAGATGTAGTAGGGGCTGGCTTCTCCGGTTAGTAGGTTTTCGGCTGTTGGGGGCTGGGTAAATTGGGAACAGTACCACTCCCAGCTTTTATCGAAGTTCAAGTCGAAGTAATGGATTTCTTTTTGGGTGGCGGGGGCGATTTGGGGATGTTGGATTAGGTAATTGTACAGAGATGTTGTGCCGCCTTTTTGGGCACCGATGATTATGAAGTCGGGGGGTTTGGGAGTTTGTTTCATAGATGGTAGGTTTTATATTTTGCAGTTGTACTGACTGTTTGCGATTTGGCATTTGTACCGAGAGTCCGCCGGAGGTTAAAAACCCCGGGCGGGCTGGGGGGCTGTTTTGGGGCAACCACGGGGGGATTGCCCTACGGAAAACCATGATTTTGTAGGGTAGTGCCTCCGTACCTACCCTCCCCATCCACGATTTGCGCTGGTATTTCAGAGATTGGGGCAGCCACGGGGGGCTGCCCCTACAAGAGAATGAAACACCCCAGGGGCGGGCTGGGGGCAAAACGAAAATTCGATCGCACTTTGACCCATTACGGAAATTCGATCGCACTTTGACGCATCACGGAAATTTGATCGCTCAATTTAGATTTGAGTGCACCGATACGCCTAACCATAATTCAATTGCCCGATCTTGATTGTAGATTCCGGTGATTGAAACCGCTAGCAACGCCAGCACACAAACAAACCTCGCAACGGCTGGGCAATACGTGGGATAAGATCGCGATCACTATTTTTGGGTGATCAAATTCACTCTTGCTCAGGCCACTGACATTTTAATTTAACTAGATTAGAGTGGAGTTAGGGAGTTCTAATCCGTGCAGGGCAAATCTTTCGCTGAAAAATATATTATCGGCGGCGATTTTGGTTGTGGATTTGTGGGTTTTATTTTTCAGCCAAGGTACAGATTTAAATTTGTGCAAGAGGCTGATATGCAAGTTGCAAAAAATGGGAACAATAAAGATGGGATTGTACTGTCGAGCAGTAACTACCAGCAATACCATCTCTGAAATTATTCAGGAAGGCGTCAATGTTTAAGAGCAAATTATCCAAAGTTATCGTATCCCTGCTGCGGCGGATTGCTGGTGTTACCAGATCCGGGGCCAAGCGGCTGATGAGAGCAATGCTGCAAGCGCTGATGGCTATGGGCCGCAGGGCAAGACTACCGATGGCGGGGTTTGTGCTGCCAACGGTGACGATGGTGTTGCTGGTAGTGATTTTGTTGACTGTGGCGATTACGCTACGATCGTTCGATCGGGCGAATACGGCGCGTAACGTGCGCGTGAACCAGCAGGTGCTGGCGGCCGCGACTCCCGCGCTTGATCGGGCGAAAGCGAAAATTCAGTATGCCTTATCCCCTCAAGGAAGCGGAACACTTGATACACCATCAGAGTTGAGCGTTTACCAAGCGATGGATTCAGATCGCTTTAAATTTGGAGATGAGGAGGTTCTACAGATTAAGTTTGATCTTGATAATTCAAATGTAATTAATCCTCCCCCTGCCGATCTAACTAAAATTAATGAAAGCGAGAGGATAAATACCGCTTGGAGGTTCCCTGTAGATACTGACAACAATGGGAAATTTGATACCTACACTCTATACGGGATATATTTTCGCAGCCCACCTCGCGATCTGAACACAGGAGAGTTTAATAGAGCTAGAAAGGGTATAGAAGCCAGAACCCCTCCGATGTCGGTATCCCAAGGTTCTACGAACGCGATATGCAAGGCCGCAGCAGGTACTAGCGCTAGTTTGGTAGGCAGTTCGGACTGGTACAAAGCAGAGGGCGTACTCAAAAAAAGCTTTTTTGTCTACACAGTAAACGTGCCGATAACTAATATTACGGGAGTTGCTACACCAGCCAACTACGAAACATTTAAAGGAACTCAAAGTTTCTCAGCTTTGGAGTACCAACAAGACCAAAAACGCATTCCCCTACAAAATAATGCGGTGGTTTATGAAGATGATTTAGAAGTATCTCCCGGTCCGGCGCTGCGTCTGAACGGACGGATATTTACTAACAGTAATTTTATGGTCACCAACACGAATACAGGCCCGGTGGCGTTCTATCTCGTTAGCAGTAAAGAATCTTGTTTCTACGACCTAGAAAATAGCAAAATAGTCGTTAGTGGTAATGTGGTTAACGGCTGGTCGGGAAGTAATGGCAACACTGGCAAAGACATAGCCGTTCATCTATTTGGGAAAGAGGCTACCGATCCAGTCATCACAAAAGCAATCAAAGGTGGCACCGACCAATCTGTAGCCTACAAAGATGGTGCTTTGGGGGTGATGTACAATAACAAGGCTTATTCTGATCGCATCGGTCTGTTAGTTTCCGAACAGGAAAAAAATGCTGCTACTTCCGATCCCCAGGAAGTTAGAAATGCCATTGCCACACAAGTTCAAGAAGAAACTGACCCCACTCCTCCCAGCGCCGAACGTCAAAAAGAGATTCGCGAACAAAAGCTGGAATCTTACTTTAGATTGCGGACGCGGAAAGTGCCCTTTGCAGAAGTGCCAGCCGCGGGAGACGCATTGGCTGGCTTTGTTAACCCTACAACAAAAGTGGTGACTACATCTCCCTTCGGCGGTACAGGGGATGAACTGCGACCGGTGGATGCCTGGGTTATGCCTTTGGACACCAACACTAAACTCGATACAACAAGTGTCAGGCTGCAAGCCAATAGCCCCGAAAAGGTAGAAAAAGATAATAAAGAATCCGAGTTAGGCGATCGCATAGTCGTAGGGAACAATCTACCAGCACTGAGATGGAGAAGCGATTTGAACCCTCCCAAATTTGTGGGTGAAGGTGAGGAAGGAAGAGACACATTAACAGGAGTTAATTGGCTGGATGGGGGCCAACGCTACCGCGCACCCCAAGTGAAGCAGTTCGCTGATGTAGGGGGAGCAGAGAGGGACGGCTTCTGGGAAAAGAGTGCGGCCCAAGCACCTAAAACAGCAGTTGATGCCATTGGCGGATTGCGGGTAATTACGGGTGCTGGCGTTTACGAGCGCACCAACTCTTTTCTGCCACCTCCTCAAGTCTTAAACCCGGTTGGTGGTGGTGTATCGAAGTTTTACGACGATCCAGCAACTACTGCTGTAGAAAAGTTCCCCGTTGTTTGGCCCGACTCCATGCCGATGTCACCGGGCCCGAATTCTAAAGTTTATAACAATAATCCTGCTGGTACTATTGGCTGGACTGATTTGACGGCTGCTATTTGGAACGCTTTGCCCACCAACGGAACTCCACCAGGAGGAGCAGCCAGTACCATTGACCCCAATACTCCTCAGTATGCTAAGGGCGACTTGCGGATGCGCGCCACTGCGATCTATCACTACGCAGACAACACAAGCGATCAAGCTGCTAAATTAGCTGATACCCCGCTGGCTTGTGTTAGCAGCTATTACGATCCCAGCTACCGCTACAGCAAAGGTGGAACTTTATTTGATTCCAGTCTCAACCGTCCAGGTTTGGCATTGGGAAGCAACGCAAATGGTAAATCCAACAACGGCATCGTCTACGGCCCTCCTGCCGCCAGACCGACCGGTGCAACTCTGACAACAGCTCTCCTGACTGATCCATCAACTCTCACTTCAGTAGGAACAACAGAGAATCGCTTGAATTATCAAGCCAGTCTCGTCTTCCCCGACGGTAGGTTTGTCAACGAGAACTTAAGGAAGGCTTTGCAGAAGGCTGACGCGGAACGCAGCTTGTCGGAAAAAGCTGCGATCGACTCTACTCTTTGCTCTTTTAAAATCTTGGCAGCCCCGACTGCGGTTGATATCACCTATCTGGATCACGGGACAATTCGGGAAGTTGCTTTTCTCAATCCTAGGGAAGTTAAGGCGATCGACAAGGACGACCCAGCTACTGCAGTGGACGAGACTTATAGCCTTAGCAGTCCCTTAAGTTCTTCCACTGGTAGCGGCTTGATGGCTCCCGCTCAGAGCGCGAAGCTAACCGGACAATACGACCTTGCCCTAGCAGAAAGACAACCCCTAGAAATCCGGGTCACGCAATTAGATATCGATAAGCTCAGGAACAAAAATTCGATAACCTACAAGCGAACACCCGTTATCAACACCCTTAACCCAGAGTATATGCTGCCTTACAGCGGTCTAATTTACGCCAGCCGTGATGATGCAGCACCCGATCAGAGCGATCGTACTCCGAATAGTCTTGGCAATGCCATAGATACAACCCGCAGCCAGCTAAGCAGCTCCACGGATTCTAGGCTAGACCCCAGCCGCCGCCCCCACGGAATTATGCTGATTAACGGATCTAGCTTGGGTCGCCCGACAACTGTAACCACGGTGGCAGACGTACTCAAAGAGAAGGGTCTGCTGTTAACTTCTAACCTGCCGGTGTACATCCAAGGTGAATTTAACAAGCATACAAAGAGGGAATTTACAGGGACTTTTAGTTGGACTCCCAGCGATTTCTACGGCCGCCTCGGTGCCAACCTAGATCCCAATTTTGCTTGTCGCCTCGGTGATCCCCGATACCCTGGCAAATGCGCTGGCAGCGATAATTGGCGAGCGGCAACAGTGCTCTCGGATGCGATTACCCTACTCTCTGAGCCAGTGTCAGGTAATTTACAGGATGGCTTCCGGTACGGTTTCCGCAATCACGGAGATTTTGACCTGAGAAATAATGCAGGTACCTCGATCGTGGGCTATGACTTCGATGGAAATGGCAGTCTAGGTACTAATACAGTTAGTGAGGTTACGTTCGACTTTGACCTCAATGGCAATGGGAATAAGACCGATCCCACTGTTAAAGAAACCGATGTAACGGCTAAAGCCGCTCGCAGAATTAACGGTTTCGGTGCTAACAACTACGTCACTAACGGTTTGAGTAGCGGTGCTGCTTTTGACATTACCAACCAAGAAAAGTTCGGGCAAAGTGTGGGGACTAGCGTTACACCAACAGACACAAACTACAGGACTACCACTACAGGTACTGCTCCCAACAGTTCATACTTCAACAATTTCGTTACGCCAGTTCAGCGACGGGCTAATTTTCCAGAATATGTAATGGAAATCTGCCGGAAGTTGCCTGTTTCAGCTTGCGGGGCTAATGACTGGGTAGTTGGTATTGATGCTGGTACTGTTGGGGAATTTAATGGTGAAATAGAACCGGCAAGCGCTGTCCCAGCAAATACAGATCTCGCTAAAGTTTTATCAGGTACAACTGCTACACCAGCTCTAGATCCAGCCGATCGCAGATATCCCCGTCGCGTAGCTTTTTTGCGTAACAGCTCAGGTGCTAACCAAAATAAGCTGGTACTGGATGGCACTATCCCTGTGGCACTGGGAATTAATAGTAGCAACCAGGTAGCTCACTACGGCGCAGGAAATACCGTCAATGTAACCATATCTAGTGGTTCGCTTAGTGTAACCACAGTCGCTGGTCAGCCTCAGCCCAAAGACAACGCTCTTTGGTATGCGACAACCACCACTCCAGCCACTCCAACGGGAGGAATGGACTATGGCAATGATAAACCTCTGTTTTACGCCAAATTACCAACAGGTACTGGCGGAGTTGCTAATACAGTGGAGCAGCCACAGCTAAGACCTACTTTGCAGATTCAGGCGACGAATATTGTTCCCAATGCTGCCCTAAACACAGCCCAAAACGCCAACGACGTAACGCGATGGATACAAAAAGGACGAACTACCGAGTTTAACCTCATCGTCGCCTCAAATGACGTTCCTTCTCGGGCTATCTCTTCCACCCTGGGCGATAGCAATGGTGGTATGCAAAACTTACCCCGCTTTATAGAAAATTGGAAAAACCTAACTCACTCGATCGCAGGTTCGTTTATCCAATTTAAGCGGAGTTCTTACGCAACTGCTCCCTACCTATCTGTTATTAACGATGCTAGTGCTCCATTTAAGGCCAAGCTATTCGACTACGACACAAGCTACCCATCTACCCCTTACAAAATCGAAACCGGAGGTGGTACGATCGGCTATTTCGTACCACCCACGAGAGAATGGGGATTTGATGTCGGTTTGCTTTCACAGCCGCCTGATTTGTTCGCCCAAAAATTCACTCTCCCTGCTTCTCAGAAAAAACCTGACGAATACTTCAGAGAAATCAGCCGGGATGATGATTGGGTGAAATCTTTACTGTGCGCTGAAAAATTGCAAAATAATCGCACTCTCTCTGGTAACTATGCTGCCAATGACAGCGCTACAAAACCAAGAACAGACTGTCCTAACCTTTCCTGACCTTTAAACGCTCAGCTTCCTGAGTTCCAAATGCGGAGTGCTTACTATGATCAAACGCCAACATCCACAAAGTTTACATAAGTCTCCCGAAGCCGGCTACACGATTATCGAGTCATTGGTAGCGATGATTGTAGTGTCGGTGCTGATGATTGCGATCGCCCCTGTGATGGCTTTCTCAGTAGCAACTCGCGTCCAAGCCAAACGGATAGAACTGGCCACTCAAGCAGCCAAAACCTATATTGAGGGGCTCAGGTCTGAGGCACTCAAACCAGGCGCTAACGGGTTTCCTGCTCAGTACACAACCAGCAATAAATTAGAGGACACCCCCGCCCCAACCGACATCAACGCTCTTTACTGCATAGACATAGACAAAAAAGATGTAACTCAAAAATGTGAGTCTGACAGCAATCAAGACCTTGTAGTTCAGGGCTACTACTATAACAACTTACCTGCTGCTACAAATCCGGCAAAAACAGGCTACAGCTTAATTGTTCGGGTTTACAGGGCTAATTCTTTTGCTAGTGGCGTCGGAACACTAAAAACTCAGAAGGATTTACAAGCACAGCAAGGAATTACTAGCTCAGGGCTGGGAAATCTGCGAGCGCCTTTGGTAGAAATGAGAACAGAAATAGGTGCTACCGATCGACAAGGTGCTTACAACAGTTTCTGTACTCGCATCAATGGCGCCACAGGCTGTCAGTAATCATCAAAGTCCGCGTTATTAAATTTAAAATCGCTCCCCCCATTTGGCAGAGGAAACAGTCAAAATGAAAACTTTACTCAGGTTGCTTCTCAAAAGTCAGCACCAGCGAAACCGCTCAGGGCCAGCTCAAACAGAAAAGGGCATGACTCTGGTCGAGCTCTTAGTGGGAGCAATTATGGCATTTTTAATCATTACGCCGATGCTCAGTTTTGTAGTCGATATGCTGAATACCGACAGGAGGGAACAAGTCAAGTCAAATACCGAGCAAGACCTTCAGGCAGCCGTTGATTTCATCTCCGAAGATTTGAGTCAAGCTATTTATATTTACGATCAGGCGGGAATCACTGCTATCACTGCTGCTAAACTTCCTCCTCCTCCTGCAAATACCACAGGTACTCCAATTTTAGTATTCTGGAAGCGACAGCTAATGAAAAATTCTCTGCCTATCAATACCACTGTTAGTACAAAAAAACCAAGCGAGTGCCAAAATAAACCAACCGACTGCAATGACACTTATGTACTATCATTAGTTGCCTACTACCAGATTAAAGATAGTACACCTAACTCTACTTGGTGCCAGCCTTCAGGAGGCACTTGTCCTAACCGTATAGCCCGCTATGAAATTAGAGAGCCAATTAGAAATCCCTACACAATAGATGCCACAAAACCTTATTACGATGCGGCAGATTTAAGTGATAGTCAAAAAGGCAGTGATGCCTTTAATAAAGACTTTGACTTTAGTAAGCCCACAGTAAATGTGACGATGGGAGCCAATTTTCCTGATCCTCAAATATTGGTTAATTACATCGACCACAGTAGCACTCAGGTTCCAATACCAACCGGAAGTCAGTGTCAATCTCTTCTTGGCGTAACACCACCATCACCACCAGCAACATTCAATGCAAACGATTTACTAATAACAGACGGCTCAACCCACAGCTTTTACAGTTGTGTTGATACATCTAGAAACATAGCCAGAGTTACGATCAGAGGAAACAGCCTGCGTCGCCTTCAAGCCGATGCTGATTATGATGCCAATAAATTGGCATATTTCCCAACAGCAACTGTGCAAGTACAAGGTTTAGGTGGGTTAGGAAAATAACTGATTTCTGAAACACATTTCTAAATCGCCGCCCGTCCATAAACAATAGGATAATACCATGAAAACCTCACCAATATTATTAAAACTTTTGCAGAACTCGGCTGCCAAGCCCAGCCCTAATTTCAACAAAACATCATCCCGAAAGGGCGATGGAGGATTCACCCTTCTAGAAGTGCTGGTGATAGCGTTGATTGTAGGTATATTAAGTTCGATCGCCGCTCCAAGCTGGCTTGCATTCATCAACAGACAAAGAGTTCGCACTGTGAACGATCGAGTTTTCCAATCATTACGACTTGCACAAAGCGAAGCAAAGCGAACTAAGAGTCCTGTCACAGTTACATTCAATTACGATCCTAATGCTACTCCGCCTGTTGACCCGCCAACAGTCACGTTTAACCCCCCACTAGCTACGGGAGGTAGTACGCAGACGTTAAATGGTGGAGGCGAAATTAAACCGGGTACTATTAAACTTGTCTCTAACGCAACCTCAATCACTTTTGACTACCTGGGAAATGCGAAGGATGAACTTCCCTTAGATACATCAGTAACTCCAAATATTCGTCGATTTGTTGCCACAGTTTCTCCTGTTAACGGTGGTGGTAAGCAGTGTGCGATCGTGGAAACTATCATAGGAGGAATGAGAACTGCTGAAGGAAATGATCCAGCAAATGGTGGGTGTCCATGATAGCTTTAAATACATTTTTTAATCTTAATCTATAACAGCAATTCCGCGTAAATGCAGAATTGCTCAAATCTATTGACTTAAATTATTTATATTTAAAATCATATTAAAACAGTCAAAAAATGCAGCTAGAACTAAAACAAATAATCATCCAGCCAGGAAATCAAATATTACTCAAAGACATAACCTGGTCGATGTTTGAAACCCTACTAGCAGAATTGGGAGAAAGTCGCGCATCCCGACTTTCATACAGCAAAGGAACATTAGAAATCATGGTTCCCCTACCCGAACACGAAATTGGTAAAGTCCTGATTGGTAACTTAGTCGAAGCACTACTCGAAGAACTTGGTATTGAATTTTGGTCTATGGGTTCCACCACCTTCAAGAATAAAAAAATGGCTCAAGGAGTAGAACCAGATACCTGTTTCTACATCCAAAACGAAGCCGCAGTCAGAGGCAAAAACCGCATCGACTTAGAAACAGATCCACCTCCCGATTTAGCCATAGAAATCGACCTCACCTCCCGCACTCAGTTCAACAACTACGAAGCATTAGGAGTTCCCGAATTGTGGCGCTACAACGGCCACAACCTGCAAATGGGCGTATTGCAAAATGGAAAATACATACAGTCCGATCGCAGTCTCCAGTTTCCCAACTTCCCCATCACCGAACTCATCCCCCAGTATTTAGAACAAAGCAAAACAGCCGGCAGAAACGTCGCCATGAAAGCCTTTCGATCTTGGGTAAAAGCACAAATTTAGCGGAGCGATCACAAAATTCCTGTAGGGAAACCGCACAACCGTTTCCTTACCCGCTTTTTGAAATTGCTGAGGATGAAGACCAACACCCACAAATAAAGGTTAAATTTTAGATGTAGTTGCGCTCGATTCGCTCTTAATCTTAGAAAAGAGCGAATCAAACGCAACTACATACCTTCGGGCGATTTATGTGATCGGGCGATTTATGCGATCGGGCGATCGGCAAAACTGCTGTAGGGAAACCGCACAACCGTTTCCTGATATCAAATCCGTTAGCATCGGAATAGTAAATTCGAGTTCACTGTTGAGTGTTGACTGTTCACTCTCAACAGTCAACACTCAACAGTCAACATCATAAGGAGTGTAACGGGAAATGATATGACTACCCTTTCCTTACCCGCCTTTTAAAATTTGCATAAATTTTCAGTAAATACCGATCTATACACTCCCCAAACCCAAAGTTAAAATATATCCAATAAAAAATAGCTCCTCCTAGCTGTTTTTTTTGTCAGCTAAATATCAGGGAGTGCATCTACGTGTCGATATATAAAACGCTCAAAGGCAGAGCCACTAAACCTGTCGCAGGTTTTACAATGATTGAGCTATTGATAATTATTTTAATCATAGGAATATTTAGTGCGATCGTCGCCCCCTCCTGGCTAATGTTCATCAACAATTACCGTTTAAAGGCATCGCTCGATCGAGCTTATTCGGCAATGGAACTTGCCCACAGCAACGCCAAACGCGAGAAAGTTTCATGGCAAGCCAGCTTCAAACAAGTAGGAGAAAATGTACAAATAGCCGTTCACCCAGCCGACATTCCCCCAGGCCAAGTACCAGCCAGTCAATGGAAAAAGCTAGAACCGCAAATTCAAATAGATACAAATGAAACAACAGTTCTCCAAGTAAATGAAAACAACGAACAAAAAGAAAACGGCACAATCCGGCGCGTCATGTTCAACCATCGAGGTTGCCCTGTATCTCGAAGCGACCACGACTGCACCCTAACGAGTATAAGAGCCAAAGGAACCCTAACGCTATATCATCCCAACTTAAAAAATAGCCAACGCTGCATCATCATTTCCACCCTCCTAGGACATAAACGCACCTCCAAAAGACAATCAAAACCCAACGAAAACAAAAGATATTGTTACTGACAGGGCGATCAATAATTTTGGGGGTAGTCCAAGGGCATTGCCGTGCCCTCAATAGCCGTGTTGTCGATCGTTATATGCGATCGCCCGATGAATCATTTTGGCGTAGTCCAAGGGCACTGCCGTGCCCTCCCTCGCCCTGTTGTCGATCGTTATATGCGATCGCCCGATGAATCATTTTGGCGTAGTCCAAGGGCACTGCCGTGCCCTCCATCGCCCTGTTGTCGATCGTTATATTCGAGGTCAATTCCTGACGCCACATCTCAGATATAATCAACTACTTCTTACTCGGCGCAATCTTCTCAATAGAAATCAACGCCTCCATCACCGACTCCACAATCGGCGCCGCCACCGTACCCCCCGAACCCCCCTTCGGCTCATCAATCACCGCCAAAACCACATACCGAGGCGCCTCCACAGGTATGATCCCCACAAAGCTAGTAATAATCGCCTTGTCAGAATAACCCCCACCAGCCTTAGCTTTTTGAGCCGTACCCGTTTTTCCAGCAATCCGATACCCAGGAATTTGTGCAGCTTTCCCCGTACCACCATCAACCACAGTTTCCATCATTTCTAACACCTGCTTAGTAGTTTCCGGCGAAAAAACCTGCTTCGGAACCGGCCTCGGAAGCTTCCAATAAGCTTCACCGTCCCTATCAAAAAGTCCCCGCACAACGTGAGGAGTCACCAACTTGCCACCATTCGCCAAAGCGCCGTTAAGCTGCACCAACTGCATCGGAGTAATCGAAAAACCTTGCCCAAAAGCCGTAGTAGCAACTTCCACCGGAGAGTTAATAAATTGCTGGCGATTTTTAAGCTGACTGGTTACTTCAAAAGGCAAATCTGTTCCCGCAGTTTGTCCGAGCCCGAGTTTTTCTAAAGCTTGATAGTAAAGAGAAGGTTTCATACTTCTCATTACGTGAACCATCCCCACATTGCTAGAATGTTTCACAATCTCAGTAACAGTGGAAGGGCCGCGCGCGCCTACTACTTTGTAATCGGAATTTTGGATAGTCCAGCCATCCATGTAAATCCGACCTTCGTCATTAAACACAGTATTAGGTTTCACCGCCCCCGCTTCCAGAGCGATCGCCACATTAATCGCTTTAAAAGTCGAACCAGGCTCATAAACATCAGTTACAGCCCAATTTTTATAGCGCGACAAATCGAAATTAAAATATTGATTCGGGTCATAAGAAGGCTCCGCTACAACTGACAGCAATTCCCCGTTACGGGCATCCATCACAATCACTGTCCCCCGCTTCGCATCGTGTTGCTTCATTTTTTCCTTGAGGGCAATTCGGGCCGCCCGCTGCAAGCGACTGTCGATCGTCAATTGCAATTTCAAGTCATCAAGCTGCACAAATCCCGCCGTCAGCCGATCGGGAACCCAATTCCCATTGCTCGACCTGCTAAACTGAATCGACGGCATCGATCGTTCCAACAAATTCTGCTGGCTGTATTCCACCCCGGCTTGTCCCTTCCGTTCCCCGTCCACATAACCGAGAATATCCGCCGCCAACTCCTGCTGCGGGTAAAAACGCTGCTGCTGCCGCAGCAACTCCAAGCCATCGACCAGAGTACCTTTAATTTGCATCTGAGCGACGCGATCAGCAACCTCTTGAGGCAGAGAGTCCGCAATTGTAATACCGCTTTCAGCAAGATTAAACCTGCGTATCAATTCAGTTTCCGACGTAGTGCCCGGACTCAGATCGATCGCCAGCATCGGAGCCAATTTAGCAGCAATTTCCGCCTTCGAGTGGTTAAACAACTTCGGGTGAGCGTAGAGCGTGTACACCTGTCTGTCGATCGCCAAAACATTCCCTGCGCGGTCAATTATCGGGCGTCTCGGTACAAACGGCTTCGTTTTGAGAGTTTGCTGTTGCTCGGCCTGTTTACGCAACGCCGGAGCTCGCGTCACCTGCAAATAAAACAAATTCACAGCCAGCCCCAGCCCCCCCAGCATCAACACCGCCCACACGGCCCACAAACGGAACTTGCTGCGCTTTAAACGCTCCACCGGTCGCCCCCAAGATGCAGCCGTCTGTTGTGGCGATCGGCCGAAACTGCCCGAAGATCTAGGTTTGGCTGGTTTTTCCCATCCAGTACGCGCGGCGAAGCTATCCCGTAGGGAATCGCCCGCCTGTTTTGGGCGTTTGAAATTTGGCGATCTGTAGCGGTCAAAACGGGGGTCGTAGCTCATGGCATTAAAAATTCAATAGCAAGGTAGAGCGTTTTAGAATTTATAATTAATAACTTAAATTTAAAAAAATAAAATTTACGAATTGGGAATGAGCCGTCCCTATCAGGGTTTGGATCAGACCTACATTTGCATTCATTTTTTGAAGTCGTGTTAACTATTTGGAATTTGTAACTTCCGGTAGGAAGAAGGAAATCGATCGCGACTTACAAAAAAGTCAAAAAGGAAATTAGATCCTCGAATTTTCTGGCCCTCGGACACTCAGGTCCTCGGGCGCTCTACGCTTTGACACAGGTTTAATAGCCCAGCGGTGTTTCCACACCGGCTCCCTTCTTGAGAGCGGGCTCAGAATTTGGTGCCGCAACGGGCGATCGGGATTCAGGGGCCGGCTGCAAGAAAATCGTGTTTCCAGGATTCTGCGAAGCCAAACCGGTTTCGGGATTTTGGGCTTCTTTAGCAAGTTGGTGTTTCAAGACTTCGCTAGAAGCACTCAATTGCTGTTCCCGCAGACGCAGAGTTTCCAGTTTTTGATACTCCTGACTCCAGCGCTGCTCGCCGTAAACTGTCAAGCCGTAGAGACTCAGAACACCGCCCAAAATCATAACTGCTACCACTGAGGAGGCGCGCTGTGCCTGCAGGAGCGATCGCAACCACACTGGGTGCTGTTGGCGATCGGGCAAGACTTTGATCACCGATGCGGACGATCGAGCCTGAGCCTGTTCGTCGGCTGGCGAGTAGTTGGGCAATACCGGCCCTGTCTTCGCCCGCCTAGCTCGGGCAATAGAAGTAACTTTGCTTTTGGCTGGGCCCGTAGCGGGCTTGCGGGTCGATCGGGAGCGGGGAGAATCCGGGGATCTGATAGCAGCGGTCATAGAGTTCACCAATACGTAAAGTGGGGTAGCTTCAGCTTGATTGAGGTTAAGAGTTTTTTTTCTCGACGAGCGCCAGTTGTGGCAATCTGGGTTCGATCGGTTATCCTTACCAAAGATACCTCACAAGCCAACCAACCCATCCTACCACTGGTCTCTTTGACTTCAGGATTTGCCAAAAAAAAGAAATCTTTGCTGGTTAGCGATAATCTATGTGAAATTTATGAATAAATGCAGTATTGTAATCAACGAGCGAATCGTTGAGCTATTCGTGCCAGCATTGTTTCTCAAGTAAACTATCCCCTTCCTTGCGATGGGTTTTCAATGTTAAGGAGTTTTTATGAACAAGGGATTAATTCGTTTGACTTTGGTAGTGGGCTTGGCAGTAGCCCTCGGCGCCTGCGGAGGAGATGCCGGCGGCGGCGGTGGCTCTAGCCCCACTCCGGGTGGCGCTGGCGGCGCTGGCGGCGCTGGCGGCGCTGGCACTACTACTACTACTCCTCCTGCTTCTTCTCCATCTCCCAAGTCCACTCCTGGGGCTGGTGGAGCTGGCGCTGGTGGATCTGGGGCTGGCGGGGCTGGTGGAACAGCTTCCCCTTCTCCTAAAAAGCCCTAACTAGGGCGATCCGAGAGTGTTTGCCCAACGAGCCTAGCCTCCAGGTGAAAAATTGTTCGCTCCTCGCATTTTTTCATCTCATAGGTCTAGGTCTCAAGTTGGGTGTTAGTTGTAGTCTGATGCTTTTACTAAAGTTCAGTACGTCCCCTTACAGCAGCAAAGTCCGCTGATTCATGGCGTTACAAGAGCGTTCCCTTTCAAGTAGAAAATTTGACTCCCGGCCTGCTGGTTTTGAAAATCAAGCTTGTGACGGGAGGTTTGAAGACAGTGCCAATGCTGCTGCCTCAACTGAATATCAACCGGAGGATCTCGCAGACTCGACTCAAATTTTGCACTCTATCGAGTCTCGCTTGCCTTGCCCGCCACTGTTCCCACAGACGAGAAAAAAGCAAGCTGAGGCTTGGATGCTCGAAAACTGGCGGGATGAAAGCATCAGCATTGCTACTCGATTTGTGGACTACGAGTTTCGCGTATGTGCGGTCAAGCACATCGAACCCTCTGTTTTGAGCCAGTTTAGTGATTCAATTGACGCCGCCCCAGTTCGGTATTAACCCTGCCTCGGCAAAACTCGCTCCCGTTGCGCCTGAGTGCTGCTTTAAACCTATGACACCGTCGCTGGTAGGATGATGCTAGTTTGGTAGGCTATGCCTTGAGCATGGCAGATATTGCTGCTCTCGCCATGCTGAGTCCTTTAGCTTTAATTCTTCAATATCGAGTTAAGTATCCTTCGCTGTTTGAACGTATTGCCCCAATTCATGGGCTTTGTGGGCAAACCCAGCCTCCGGGAGGTGAAAGTCTACCGATCCGGCGATCGTCCCTGCCTGAAAATTCCAGGTAAACTATTAACGGCTCCCCAACACTTACAGGATTGACCCTCCGGGAGCGGCAAATCGACAATAGGTTGAAAAAGCTATTTATCACATATTAATAATAAAGTCAAGAATATTAGGGAAAAAATATAAATTTTTCAATTTGTTTTAATATTTCTATACTTAGGTGTTAGCAGTAAAACCCCAGCTCGGCCGCAGGCAAGGCAACAGCCTGCTGTGTGTCAAGGGCGCGCGCTGGAGCAGCAGCAGGCAAGATCATGCTAATCAGTGGTAGGATCAGCGATAAAAAATGTATCGAAATGTAAAGTGCAGCGCCACTCTAGGTTTTGAAAGCCATTTAGTTAAAAGATTGAGGTAAGGAGTTTTATGCCCGCGACCGTCCCCTTTGAACAGATTGACCGCATTGTTTGGAATCAGCACCACGATCCATTTGAAGTGCTAGGCCCTCACGCGATCGAAGAAAATGGCAAAAAAGTCTGGGTCGTCCGAGCTTATCTGCCGAATGCGGATGCGGTATCCGTAGTTTTGCCGGAGGCTAGGGCCCAATACCCGATGAAATCAGAGCATCACCCTCACTTTTTTGAATGTACGATCGACACCCCAGAACTAGCAAACTATCAATTGCGGGTCAAAGAAGGGGAACACGAGCGCTTCATCTACGATCCCTACGCCTTTCGATCGCCCAAACTCACAGAATTCGACCAGCACCTATTCTCAGAAGGCAATCACCACCGCATTTATGAAAAACTCGGGGCGCACCTCACGGAGGTAGGCGGCATCACAGGAGTATATTTTGCCGTGTGGGCTCCGAATGCTCGCAATGTCTCTGTTTTAGGAGATTTCAACTATTGGGACGGCCGCAAACATCAAATGCGGAAATCGCAAAACGGCATCTGGGAATTATTTATTCCGGGACTATCCGTGGGAACTTCCTACAAATACGAAGTGAAAAACCAAGACGGACATCCCTACGAAAAGTCCGATCCTTACGGTTTCCAGCAAGAAGTGCGGCCGAAAACAGCATCAATTGTCACCGACTTAGACACCTACACTTGGCACGACAGCACTTGGATCGAAAAGCGGCGGCACACGGACCCACTGACGCAGCCGATTTCGGTTTACGAATGCCACATCGGTTCTTGGCTGCACGCCGCTACTGACGAACCCGCCGTGCTACCAAATGGGGAAATAGAACCCCCCGTGCAAGTTTCGGAACTCAATCCCGGGGCGCGCTTTCTGACTTACCGGGAATTAGCCGATCGGCTGATTCCCTACGTCAAAGATTTGGGATTCACTCACATCGAAATGCTGCCGATCGCCGAACATCCTTTCGACGGTTCTTGGGGCTATCAAGTCACAGGCTATTTCGCCCCAACTTCCCGCTACGGCAAACCTGAAGATTTCATGTATTTTGTTGACCAGTGCCACGCCAACGGCATTGGCGTACTGGTGGACTGGGTACCGGGACATTTCCCCAAAGACGGCCACGGTTTGGCTTTTTTTGACGGAACTCACTTGTACGAACACGCCGACCCCCGCAAGGGCGAGCACAAAGAGTGGGGAACCCTAGTATTTAACTACGGCCGCAACGAAGTGCGGAATTTCCTAGTATCAAACGCTCTGTTCTGGTTTGACAAGTACCACATCGACGGAATTCGCGTAGATGCCGTAGCCTCGATGCTTTATTTGGATTACTGCCGCGAACCCGGTGAATGGCTGACCAACCAATACGGAGGGCGTGAAAATATCGAGGCGGCGGATTTTCTGCGACAAGCGAATCACGTCATTTTTAGCTATTTCCCAGGTGCGCTGTCGATCGCCGAAGAATCTACCTCTTGGCCGATGGTATCTTGGCCGACCTATGTAGGTGGTTTGGGTTTCAACCTGAAGTGGAACATGGGTTGGATGCACGATATGCTCGACTATTACCACATGGACCCGTGGTTCCGCCAGTTCCACCAGAACAACATCACTTTCAGTATGTGGTACAACCACAGCGAGAATTTCATGCTGGCTTTGTCCCACGATGAAGTAGTGCACGGCAAAGCCCACATCATCGGGAAAATGCCAGGGGACGAATGGCAAAAGTTTGCAAACGTGCGGTGTTTGTTTACTTTTATGTTTACTCATCCCGGAAAGAAAACGATCTTTATGGGGATGGAGTTTGGTCAGTGGCACGAGTGGAACGTTTGGGGAGATTTGCAGTGGCAGTTGCTGCAATTCGAGCCGCACCAAAAGTTGAAGCTGTTTTTTAAAGATTTGAACAATTTGTACCGCAGCGAAACGGCACTTTACAGTCAAGATTTTGCTGAGGATGGGTTTGAGTGGATTGATTGCAGCGACAATCGACACAGTGTCGTGGCTTTTGTGCGCCGAGAGAAGGATGGCGACGAGTTTGTGGTGACGGTGTGCAATTTTACGCCGCAGCCGCACTCTCACTATCGGGTAGGAGTACCGGAACCAGGTTTCTATACGGAGTTGTTTAACAGCGACGCGCGGGAATACGGTGGCAGCAATATGGGGAATTTGGGGGGTAAGTGGACTGAGGAGTGGTGGTTCCACAACAGTGCTTATTCGATCGACTTGTGTTTGCCACCTTTGGGGGTGTTGATTTTAAAGCTCGATCGGGCAAAAACAACAGCAAAATCTCAAGAGTTTTAAGTTGTGAGTCGTGAGAGTTTTGAGTTAAGAAGAATCAAAACTTTATTAAACCTAAAACTTTGAGGGTATTCAGAAACCCGGTTTCTCCAAGAAATCGGGTTTTTTTTGTTTTGTTGTTGTAGTGAATATCTGGACGGGGTGATCAACCAATCAAAAGACCTACTGATGACGGAGGTTTGCATAATAGCGGGAGGATTTTTAGTTTTTTTGTAGGTGTGCCCATGATGCTCCCGAAGGCGTGTATTTTCAGAACAGGCGGGACGCTTAACTCATACTCCCCACAAGAATCATCCTCCCATTGTGCAAGCCGAATTAATTATAATTAGGGGCAATAAAATACCATTTTTTCAGATGTGTATCATGGCTATGTTCTTGATTATATCTATGTTTTGACGGGGTTGTCATCGACTGAAGTGCGTAAATCATCTTCTTGTTTAAGTTGTATTAATTACCAATGCCAATTTTTAATGCCAAATTTTTAATGCCAAAATTTTAATTTCGAGTATCGGAAGCGCCAAGATTATAAGAAACTTTTGACGGCTCAACTGTTACTACTTCCGAAATAGATTGTTCGGTCCCCGCCTCCAAAGTTGGCAGTGGTAGATGCTTCATTTCCCAAACTTTTAGCAAAATTAGATATTCATAAAAAGCTTGCAACGTGCACCAAGCCAATCCCGCTTGGCCGTCAAGAAATCCGCCGAGTAAAATATACATATAGAAAAAGCGCACCACAGGCCGCAAAGGCAAGCGCAAAGAAAAATCTTTCAAAGCGCGACGCCTTTCCACCTCCGACGCGCCAAACAATAAATCCCACCAATTTACTTGGCCCGCTTCTAATTGACGGAGAGTTTCAGCCGCCTCGTCAGTCGAGTAGCGGTTGTGCTTTTCAATCCAGCGGGAAAGACCTTTGCTGCAAGTATAGTGAGGGTAAGTTTCCTTCAAAAAGTGAGTAGGCCCGTTGCAGACTTCCCGTTCAGTGTGACCGTAGTCAGTAAACCACACTCTGTCTTTGCGAAAGAGACGCATTTGATAACGGGGATATTGAGTGCTGCGGCGAATCCAGCGCTCCATAAATATTACTTTTTCAGCTATGTAATAGCCGATATATTCTTGAGTTTCGATCGCCTTTAAGCATTCAGCAAACAGTGCAGGCGTCATCCGCTCGTCAGCTTCGAGGATGTAAACCCATTCGTACTTGCACGGGACTTCTTGGAGCATCCAAGTCCGTTGGCGTCCGTGAGTTTCAAAGCGGTGCTGCACTGTTTGCACGGCATAGTTCTGAACAATCTCAAGGGTGCGATCGGTGCTGAAAGAATCAACTACAATGATATCGTCACAAAGCAGTGCCGATTCAATGCAAGCGGCGATATCAATCTCTTCGTTGTAAGTCAGAATATAAATTGAGAACATTCCCAGCTTTCAGTAAGGGCAAACTATTGGGTAAACAAACTATTTCTCAGGGATGTCTCGACCAGCGCGATCCCTGCCAACGCTGGTCAATTTTTGCGGTGGCCGAACCGCAGAATTCCCATACTTCTCAATCCTGTCCAACCAACAGTAATGTAGCCGATCGCTAACAGCAAACTGCTGATTCCCGTCTGCAAACTCGAATTTCTCGATCGAGTTCTTAACTCTTTCTCTTTTTGTTGCTTGCGGGTGCGAATCTCGTTGCGAGCTTGAGTGGGAAGTGCTTGAGCTTGCTGTTCCAGGAACTTGTCGAGGGCTTTCGGGTCATTTTTCGACTCCTGAAGCACAGCTTTCAATTCCTTGGGAACCTCTGGACTCTTGAGTGCTTGTTGCAACTTCCCGTCGTCTTGCAGCAGCGTGGCTATCTGGGTGCGACGCTGGCTTTTGAGCTGTTCTACCTGAGCTTTAAATTGAGCGCTTTTAAGTTGTGCCTCAAGTTGACCTTCCGCTTGTCCAGCTTCTTGATCGACTTGAGCCAGAGCATCCTTGAGTTCCAAACGAGTATTGTTGAGGTGAACGGGAACCAGAGATAGGTAAACTAGACCTAACAAGCTGGAAATTAACAGCGCCCAGAATCGCAAGTCCAGCCAAACCTTGCGTCGCTCAATAGAGACTCCACTGCTGCTGTCAACCCAAAAGCCAGTCATCAGGAGGGCGATACCGATCAAAGGAATAATGCCCCTGTCCACTATCTGAGTTGCAGCAGCCAACTGCCAGGCTCGATTGAGAAGGTCTGAAGTTTCTCCCGGCAGCGACAGAACAATACAGTCAAGCAAAGCAGAGAGAATCAAGATAATCCCAACTACTTTTAGAGTTCGAGCAGCTACTGAAGAAAATTGACGGCTATTACTTGCTTTCATAATTCGTGTTAGATAATTCTACACCGTTCGATTCAAGGGGGTAGTTGAGTGGATTTTGTTGAACGAGTTAAGCTATTTTCCACCAAAATAGCTGCTTCGGGTACCGAACTCGACTTTCCTCTGGGTTTTCACAGGCTGCGGTTGCGACCCAAAAGGTCGAGTTTCTGCACAGCTATAGAGAGTTGGACACAGGTGGCTGTGCGCTTCAGGCTTGGCTGTAAAGCTTGGTCAAGATAGGGTTCAGAAACTTCAGCAAGCAACTGCTGGCTTCTTCTATAGTCTGACCAATCCAGCGTAAAGATGAGCTCTGCACACTTGGGTTCCTGGTTTTAACTAACTTTCGCTCGCGTGGCGGTGTCAGAAATAATAGACACAGGAGGAGCGCGTTTCGTTGGGTTTCACCCCCTAGGGCTCTCACTACCCGATCGCCTGCCCGAGGCGGTGGAACTAAATCCCTTGTCTTATAGTAATTGATATAAGAGAGGGCGGGAATAAATAATTGTTTACCAACCTTTTTAACCTCCAATTACCAACAGCAGGATACGGCAGCCACAGATAGAGGAGTAGCTGTTTTTTACTTGGGAATTATGTTTTCTAGCTCAGCTTAGCCGTCGGTAATTTTTACTTATCCATTTTTGCTTAAAAGTTACCAATTACTAATTAATTTTTTAATCAAATGGAAGTATTAATTAGTGGCAGATTAACTGATTGATTATTCAATAGCAAAAGTGCCAAAGCTCACATTTTTTGGTAGGATAATTTTGATCGCTGTTCAAATTGGGTGGTAATGACTGCAATGATTTCTGATGTTTACACGTTGAGAGAACTTGAAAGATCGATCGCGTCCGAGCCGGACAAGTGGCGTCCGATCGTGTTTACTAACGGCTGCTTCGATATCCTGCACTGCGGTCACGTCCGCTATTTGCAGGCGGCAAAAAATTTGGGGCGATCGCTCGTCGTGGGCTTGAATAGCGACGCCAGCGTTCAAGCTATCAAACCGCAGCAGCCGGGATTGCCACCCCGCCCGATCATACCGGAAAATCAGCGAGCCGAAGTGTTAGCAGCCCTCAAACCAGTAGACGCCGTAGTAATTTTTTCGGAGATTACAGCAACTAAACTGATAAATATCCTGAAGCCTGATATATACGTTAAAGGAGGCGACTATCAAGTCGAAACTCTGCCGGAAGCACCGACTGTTATCGCCGCAGGTGGCAAGATTTCCTTAATCGAAATAGAAGTTCCGAGTTCTACCAGTGCGATCGTCAAACGCATTTTACAATTAGGTACTTAACCCTCGATCGCAAACAGCAAACAGTGAGCTAAACTCAGAAGTTGCCCCATCAAAAAAGACTAAAGTACGCGCGTGCGAAGCTATCCCGTAGGGAATCGCTCGTACAACTTCATCCCAATTGCTAAGCAGGAGATAATTTTAATGGAACTCATAAGCAATAACACGATCGCGGAAATCATACAAAGACACAAAGCAGAGTTACTAGCAGACTGGCTCAAAGAACTGCAAAATACCGGGCTGCGGCGGGACGACTTGATGAGAGCCAAAGAATTGCGCTCCGAGTGTCAAGAGTTCCTGCAATTGCTCCACATTGCAGTGGGGCACGGTAACTTTAGCGACATCCAGACACCCGAATGGGAAAATATGCGGGTGCTGCTAGCAGAAGTTTCGCGATCGCGCGTTCAGAGAGGCTTTACTCCCTCAGAGATAGCGAGTTTCATTTTATGCTTCAAAAAGCCATTGTTCGATCGGCTTTGTCATGAACTAACAGAAAACCGCGACGCACTTGTCGAACAACTTTGGCTTTCCACCAGTTTATTAGACCAGCTTGGTCTTTGGGTGACAGAAATTTTTCTCAAAGCTCGCGAAGAAGTCATCGAACGCCAACAGCAAGAAATGCTCGAATTGTCAACACCCGTAGTCAAACTTTGGCAAGGCATTCTCGCTTTACCCATGATCGGGACTCTCGACAGTGCCCGCACTCAAATAGTAATGGAAACTCTGTTGCAGGAAATCATGGAAAGCGGCTCAGAATTTGCGATTTTAGACATTACAGGCGTGCCGACTGTTGACACTTTAGTTGCTCAACATTTATTAAAAACTGTCGCCGCCGCCCGTTTAATGGGTACTGAGTGCATCATCAGCGGCATTCGCCCGCAAATAGCTCAAACCATAGTTCATTTGGGAGTTGACTTGCAGGATATTCTCACAAAAGCTACTTTAGCAGATGCTTTTAAAGTCGCTTTGCAGCGCCAAGGTTTAACTATAAAAAATATTAAAGAGGAAATATAAAATTATTGCGCTCTGACATGAGAAATCAAGTAAATTTTAGCAAATAGGGGAAATTGTGGAACGAATACCGATACTTCAAATGGGAGAGTTTTTGCTAGTAACAATTCAAGTAGATATGCACGATCGCTTAGCAATGACCCTGCAAGATGACCTGACAAACCGCATCGTCAAAACAGGTGTTAAAGGTGTTTTAATAGAAATCTCTTCCCTCGAAATAGTTGATTCTTTTATCGGTCGCATTATCAATAATATCGCTAGTATGTCGCGAATTTTAGATGCGGAAACAGTTGTGGTCGGGATGCAGCCAGCGGTTGCTATTACGCTCGTTGAGTTGGGGCTTTCCCTGACAGGAGTTCGCACAGCTTTAAGCGTTGAAAAGGGCATGATTTTGTTGCGAAAATCCTTGGGTTTTTCTCCTAACGAGAATGCGCGAGCAGTTGATAAATTGTCCTCTGACTGAGGTACAGGCAGTCATGAAACCTAGTTTGTTTGTAGATACCTTGTTGAGAAACTGAAGATTTCTTAGGAGAGGGCTTACGCACTCAAGGGGGTTAAATCAAGGGTTTGAGATTCCTGCACTATGTTCTCTTTTGAGAGAAAATCGTAGTAAGTGCGTAAGTCCTATTAGGAGAAACTAAGTTCATGAGTGTAAGTCCTATATTTTGGGGAGAAGTTCTATTTTGGTACAGTAGCCACCATGTCAAAACGTGAGACACTAGAAATCCGATCGTCATCCGATATAGTCCACGTCCGACAGCAAGTGCGAACTTGGGCTGTAGCAATGGGATTCGGTTTACTAGACCAAACGAAAATCGTTACCGCAGCCAGCGAACTCGCCCGCAATACTGTAGAGTACGGGAAAGGGGGAACTGTAACTCTCGAAACGCTCCAATTAGGCAACCGCAAAGGGCTACGGCTGATATTTGAAGACAAGGGCCCGGGAATTCCAGACATCGAATTGGCAATGACTGACGGTTATACTTCTAATCACGGTTTGGGTTTGGGGCTCAGTGGTTCCAAGCGGTTGATGCACGAATTTGAGATTGTTTCCAAAGTGGGTAAGGGAACTAAAATTGCGATCGTCCGCTGGCGGTGAGTGAGTAATACGATTTGAGAGTTGAGATTTTAGATTACAGCATAGGGAATGACTGAGGACGATCGGGGTTTGGAGCTTGCGTATAGTTGTATTATTTTTTAAATTGGTATAAAGAGTAACCAGCAAAGCCAAGAAGTGATTCTTGGAATCCCACACCATACCCGGAGAGGGTTGGCGTATGGAGGATTTCATTATGAGAACTGATAAAAAATGATAGATGCCGTAGCCTTGCCCGTAACAGAAGAAAGTCAAGTCGGAGAAGCGCGGCGAATCGCAGTCGCCCTGGCGGCCGAAGTCGAATTTAACGATACCGAGCGCGGTAAAGTGGCAATTGTTACCACCGAAGCAGCAAAAAACGTGATCAAGCACGCCCGCGAAGGAGAAATTTTGCTGCGAACATTCAAAACAGCGGCAGGATATAGCATTGAAATAGTAGCGCTAGACCGGGGGCAGGGCATGGCAAATGTCGCGCTGTGTCTGCGGGACGGTTTTTCTACAGCGGGAAGCCCTGGAACTGGACTGGGGGCAATTAAACGCCTCTCTACTTTTTTTGATATTCATTCTGTACCAAAACTGGGGACAGCCTTATTAGCGCGGCTGGAACCGACCCAAAATAGCCGGGAAGCATCCCAAAACAGCAACTACTTAGAATTAGGGGTTATCCACTTACCAAAAGCAGGAGAGCAAATTTGCGGCGATTCGTGGGCGACAGAAAATCACCTTGACAAAAACCTGATTTTAGTTGCAGACGGGCTCGGCTACGGGGATTTGGCCCAGGAAGCGTCTCGCGAAGCAGTGCGTGTATTTCAAGAAAACGCCAAACTCGGGCCCAAAGCAATTTTAGAGAAGGCGCACGCTGCTTTAAAAAATACCAGAGGAGCGGCTGCGGCGATCGCCCAAATTGATCCTACGCAACAAACAGTTTGTTTTGCCGGAATTGGCAACATCAGCGGTGTAGTGGTCACAGATAACCAAAGCCGCACCATGGTTTCCTACAATGGCACAGTTGGACATATGATGCGAAAAGTAGCAGAATTTGTTTATCCTTGGTCGCAGCAGTCCCTACTCATCATGCACTCCGACGGTTTGGCGGCGCAGTGGAATTTAAACCGCTACCCGGGTTTAGCCTCCAGACATCCAGCTTTAATCGCAGCCGTGCTCTACCGGGACTTCAAACGCACTCGCGATGACATGACAGTTATAGTAGCCAAGGTCAGGAACCCCATAGCTAAAGCTAGGGGCTTGCAAACTGTTGGGTTCTAACGAGCCCAAGCAAGCAATCCCGAACCTGACCAGCCTAAGACTTAACCACAAGTCTACGTTTTCAAGGTCACGATACCGACAAATGCGTAGCTAGTTTGTTGCTCTATCGTCGATTGTTAAACATTCTTAACGGGGTTAAGGAAGTGCAATCGACCTAACAAATCTTGAAAACTTTGGCGAAGCTAACGTTACGAGAAATCAGAAGAGACGCAAAAATGTCTAACCAAATCCTAGTTCTAGATACGAATCGAAAACCTTTAGTACCCTGTACGCCAGGGATGGCACGGTCATTGCTTAAAGCAAGAAAGGCTAATGTCTTTCGCCGATACCCGTTCACCATCATTATCACAAAGGAAGTTGAAGATACTCCAGAATCTCTAACTTTAAAATTAGATCCTGGCAGCAAAGTAACGGGCATTGCTTTACTTAAAAATGACAAGCTGATTTGGGCAGCAGAGTTGACTCATAGAGGATCAGCCATCAAAGATGCTTTATTGTCACGCCGTCAATTACGGAGAGGACGACGTAACCGTAAAACCCGGTATCGTAAAGCCCGATTTCTAAATCGCACTCGTCATGAAGGTTGGTTAGCGCCCAGCTTGCAACATCGAGTAGATACGATATTGACTTGGGTTAACCGTATTTCTCGCTATGCTCCCGTAGGTTCACTGGTTCAGGAATTGGTCAGATTTGACTTGCAATTGATGCAGAATCCTGAAATTAGTGGTGTCGAATATCAGCAGGGAGAACTACAGGGTTACGAGGTCAAAGAGTATTTGCTCAATAAGTTCAATCGTCAGTGCGTTTACTGCGGTGCAAAAGATACAAAGCTAGAGGTCGAGCATATCCACCCACGCTCTAAAGGTGGCTCTAATAGGGTTTCTAACCTGGCTCTGGCTTGCCATCCCTGCAACCAGCGGAAAGGTAATCAAGATATCAAAGATTTCCTCTCAGGCAAACCTGAAATTTTAAAGAGGGTATTGGCACAGAGCAAATCACCTTTAAAAGATGCAACAGCAATTAACGCTACCCGATGGGCTTTATTCAATGCTTTGAAAACAACGGGTTTACCTGTGGGCACTGGATCTGGAGGCAAAACAAAGTTCAATCGGAGTCGATTAGGTCTTCCCAAAACTCATTGGCTTGATGCCGCCTGTGTTGGTGACACTCCGAGATTAGAAATTTTGACATTGCAGCCGTTGTTGATTAAATCAGCAGGGCATGGGACTCGCCAAATGTGCGGTACTAATAAATGTGGTTTTCCAATTCGTCACCGTACAAGAGTCCAGATTCACAAAGGTTTCCAAACAGGCGATCTCGTTAAAGCAACCGTTACCTCTGGAAAGAAAATCGGCTTTTACGTTGGGCGGGTTCTTTGTCGGGCAACTGGTAGTTTCGATATCGCGACGCTCACGGGAAGAGTTACGGGCATTAGTCACAAATACTGCACACCAATCCATAAAAAAGATGGTTACAACTATAGCTATTGATTTGGCTGTTGAGGGGGCATCGAACCCCCTCAACAACCACTCTTATCCCTCCCCATGTCTGAAGCCAGAGGTTTCTCGGAGGTTTTGGTGAAAAGCAGCAGTTATCCAATCCTGACGACGGAAGTCCGCTTTGAACAAGACATTGTACAAGTACGCCAAAGAGCTCGCCAAATTGCTAAAGGGCTGGGATTCGATTCCCAAGTACAAACCCGCATCGCCACAGCAGTTTCCGAAATTGCCCGCAATGCTTTCAAATATGCAGGCGGTGGCAAAGTAGAATTCATTGTGGAAGGGGAATCGCCCCAAATTTTTCGGACTCGGATTTCTGACACGGGGCCGGGAATTGCTGATTTACCGGCTGTGTTGAGCCCCAATTTTCGATCGCAAACCGGTGCGGGACTCGGTTTAGCAGCAGCCAAACGGTTGATGGACGAAGTACAAATCGACTCTGCGCCCGATCGCGGAACGGCTGTACAATTAATTAAACAGTTTTCCAAACATATGCCCGCGCTGAGTGCGATCGAACTAAATCAATTAGTTGACAAACTAGCGCGCCAAATTCCCGAAGATCCCTATGCCGAAATTCAGCAGCAAAATCAAGAATTACTACGCACTTTAGACGAACTCCGCCAGCGTCAAGAAGAACTCGTACAATTAAATCAACAACTAGAAGATACCAATCGCGGAGTCCTCGCACTTTACGCTGAATTGAACGATAAAGCCGAATCTCTCCGGCGTGCCAGCGAACTCAAGACGAGCTTTCTCTCCAATATGAGCCACGAGTTTCGCACTCCGCTAACGGCAATTATGAGCCTTTCTGAAATATTGTTAAATCGCCTCGACGGAGAACTTTCAGCAGAACAGGACAAGCAAGTAAATTACATTTACAAATCCGCCGAGTCTCTCGCAGAACTTGTCAACGACTCGTTAGATTTAGCCAAAGTCGAAGCCGGAAAACTAACTGTTCGCTTGGCTGATTTTGAAGTCGAAGATTTGTTCAGCGCCCTGCGAGGAATGATGCGCCCCCTGCTTCCCCAAAACTCTGCTGTTTCTATAATTTTTGAAGATCCTCTCGAACTTCCAATCCTCACAACCGACGAGGGAAAAGTTTCTCAGATTTTGCGAAATCTGATTTCTAATGCCCTCAAATTTACCGAAGCAGGTGAAGTTCGAGTTGCTGCGGAAATAGGAGAGGAGGGAACAGTTACTTTTTCAGTAGCAGATACGGGCATCGGCATTCCTCCAGCCGATCAAAGGCGAATTTTTGAAGAATTTGTCCAACTCGAAAACCCCTTGCAGAAGGGCGTCAAAGGCACGGGATTGGGATTGTCTCTGTGCAAAAAACTGGCGGAATTTCTAGGGGGAAGCATTGAAATCACAAGTTCGCCCGGAGTGGGTTCGACTTTTTTTGTCACACTGCCGATTCTGTATCCTGGAGAGGAAGAAAACCCTTTGGAAATGTCCGCTGGCAAGGGAGATGAAATATCGCTGAAAAGCGCAAATTCTCGTAGCTTGCGGGGTTCCGGGCCATCGCCAGCGGCGGATTCAGCAGCCAAAGTTTTGATTGGGGAGGATGAAGAGAGTTTTTCGGTATTTGCTGAAAAAATTGCCACCAATTCATTGTACTGCGATATAGGTCGCCAAAGGCGCTGATGGTGGATGCGACTGCTCCTTGAGCAACCGCAAGCAATTTTTATCGACATTATGATACCGGATCTGACCGAATTTGAGGTTTGGGAAGGGTGGAAATGCGATCGGACTACTTGTCAAATACCTGCTATCGTGATGAATTCAAAACATTTTGGGGTACATCACTTTTTTGCTGTGCGGGATGCTAGGACTGCACGGTAAAAAATATTATTCCGATGCAAAGGGAAACGATATCAGGCCTTGTAGCTTTTGACAACTGAAGTCCGATGCTGCAAACCTACTTATATTTTTTCACCGAAATTTATATGGTTTGTAAGAGAGTTAATTTATAGCAGGCAAGATTTATTTAATTTGCAACAGCATTTAACCTTTGTGCTGTAAAATGTAGCAGTTCTCAGTTGCCGACTATATAGTAGGGACTTACCGAGGGCCTATTTCGTGTCGGCGATCGGCTAAAATCCATGATAAATCTTGTTCTTAGCAAAGTCTCGATTAATAAAAAGAATGCAACTGTAGGCGCGTAATCCAAACCCATACAAAATAAGCCATTCCCAATTACCAAATCTAAAATCTAAAATCTAAAATCTAAAATGGTATGACTTTCATCTCCCTTCAATATGCCCTGTTTCTGTTAGTTTTGTTCGCGGCTTACTGGTTGGTTCCGCTGCGGTGGTGGCGGCTGTTCATCATGTTGGCGGGTAGTTTAATTTTTTACGCTTCGCTGCAAATTTGGTACATTCCTCTGCTGTTAGTCGGCGCTTTGTTTAATTACTGCTTGGCGATGGCGATTGGGGAACCCCTGGATTGGCGGATTGCTAATGAATCTTGGAACCGCCGCCGTTTGTTGCTGCTGTGGATAGGCATATGCCTGAATGTGTTGCTGCTTCTGGGCTTTAAGTATGTGCCTTTTTTATTGAGTTCGATCGGCACTTTGTTCAATTGGCCTGTAGCTATCGACGGGGCTGACTGGGTGAAAAGTCACGTCATCGCACCCCTGGGATTGAGTTTCTTTTGCTTTGAGTGCATTGCTTATTTGATTGACGTGTACCGAGGCGCACCTGCTGCTACTTCGCTGCTGCACTTTGCTGCTTACAAGTTGTTTTTTCCTAAACTGATTTCCGGCCCGATTACTCGGTATCACAACTTGATCTATCAACTGAAAACCCAGAAATTTCCGACGCCAGATCGCATTTCTGAGGGACTTTGGACTATCGCCTTTGGTGCAGTAAAAAAAGGTCTTTTCGCCGATAACTTGGGAATTTATGTCGATTTAAGTTTTACCAACTTGCAGCGGGCGGGTAGCGAGGATTTGTGGCTGGCTATTTTTGCTTACGGGCTGCAACTTTATCTCGATTTTAGTGGCTATGTTGACATGGCGCGCGGTACTGCTTTGCTGCTGGGTTGGTATTTGCCACCAAATTTTGATTTTCCTTATTTTAGTGCCAGCATAGCTGATTTTTGGCGACGCTGGCATATGACTTTAGGGGATTGGCTACGCAATTATTTGTATTTTCCTTTGGGCGGTTCGCGAGTCGGTTTGTGGCGCACTTGTCTGAATTTGTCGATCGTCATGTTAATTGCGGGAATTTGGCACGGGGCCGCTTGGGGATTTATTGTGTGGGGGGGTTTACACGGTTTAGCATTGGCGATTCACAGGCTGACTGATGTGCTGTTTAAGCGGTTGCGGATCGAATTTTTGTGGGAAAATCCGATCGGTATTGCGATCGGTTGGCTGTTGACTCAGGCGATGGTTTTTGGTAGTTGGATATTTTTCCGCCTTCCCGATTTAAAGGATTCTGGATGGGCGATTTCGCATTTGTGGGGACACACTGCTGACGTGCAGTTTGCTGAGAAAGTTTATAGCGAAGCTTTGGGTTTGGAAAGAGTGCATTTAACTTGGATGTTGGCGGCTTTGGCTGCGGCGATGCTGGGGAATTATGCGTTGAGTCGGGGTTTGAAACTGGAGTTAAATTGGCCACTGAAATTGGTGTTAGTGCCGCTTTGTTTGTATGCGGTTTGGGTGTTGGCTCCCGAAGGGGGTTTGCCTTATATTTATTTTGATTTTTAGGGTATTATTTAATTAGCCGTAAGGTGCAGCGCACCCTACAACTACATTGATGTGCGCCGAAGTGACTACCCCCTACCTATTAGTGTCAACTTAAGCTTTTTGTTCGCCAGTCCTCCCGCTCACCCAACAGTCCGCCAGGGAATTCAAGCGCTGCCGGACTGAGGGTTTAACGTGTTTGTTGACATCAATGCCCGCTACCCTACAACTCCTAGTCAACAGTCAACAGTCAACAGTCAACAATCCTCTCGCTCCTACACCCTACAACTGATAAGAACACCAGTCACTCCAGCTACCTACATAAAGTTTAGCATCGGGAATTCCGGCGATTTCTAAAGACAGTAAATTAACGCACGCCGTCACCCCGGAACCGCAATAAACAATAATTTCTTCGGCTTTTTCTAATTCCGTCCAGCGCTGTTTTTGTTCTGATGCCGATCGCACTTTTCCAGTTTCATCCGTCACCCCTTGCCACGGATAGTTAACCGCACCCGGAATGTGACCTGCAATGGGGTCGATCGGCTCCCGCAAACCTTCATATCTCTCGCTTTCTCGCGAATCAACTAAAACCTTTCCCGGCAAGTCTTTACGCTCTTTTACCGCCTCAATATCTACCGCCAAATCCTGCTGCAATTGAGCAACAAATTGACCCTCGCGGGGGTCTGGCAAAGTATTTGTTACCGGATAGCCCGCCGCTTTCCAGCCGCTGAAACCGCCGTCTAACAAAGCAACTTTGCTGTGTCCCATATATCGCAGCAGCCACCACAAACGAGCCGCAAAAGCTAGCCGCGAATCGTCATAAGCTACGACTAAAGTTTCTTGTGAATTAATACCGATCGCGCTCAACTTATCAGCTAATTCTTCAATATTTGGCAGCGGATGTCTACCGCCATGTTTGCCCACTGAACTCGCGAGATCGCGGTTTAAATCTAAATAGAAAGCTCCCGGAATGTGACTTTCTTGATATTGTTTTTGTCCCAATTCAGGGTCGGCGAGGGAAAAACGACAGTCAATGATTACAACTTCCAGATTTTCGGTATTGGTGGCTAACCATTCAGGAGAAACGATTAAAGTGTTGTCTGTCATAATTATTCAAATCTATGTTTTAACATCTATCGGGAAGGAGCTTTTTTCTCTGGTTCTGCTTTGTCGGAAGGAGATTTCTTAGAAGTTGCTTTCTGAGAAGCTCTATTTTCAGAATTGGATTTTTTAGGAGTTGCTTTTTCCGAAGTTTCTTTGGGCGAATTAGATTTTTTAGGAGTTGCTTTTTCCGAAGGTGATTTTTCGGCGGGTGCGGGAGTTGGAGTTGGCGGAGGGGGAGTTACTGCTGCTTCTTGAGCGTAAAGCAGATATTTCTGATACTCGATTACTTTTGCTTGAGCTAGTTGATGGTTGGGGCTAGAGACTGGTACTCTTCTCATTAATGAGACCGCTTCTTGCCAACGATCGGTAACTGTCATCCAATCTTCCTTGGTTTTTGCCGCTCGCCCCAATTCTGCTGCTTTGAGTGCGCTGTTAACGGCTTCTCGAAAAGTATCTGGTGCAGTTGCTAAATTTGCTGTTTCATCGGGATTATTCCCCGCAGTTGCTGCTGGCTGGTTCAAAATTTTACCGACAAACGCCACCACCGCGATCGCCAACATACCCGTTACTAGCCCGACTACAATGAAAGTCGATCGCAGCCGATTCTCAAATGCAGCAAGTTCCGGCGGTTTTTCTTCCTCAATATTGCTCTCCATCTCTGTGCGATCGTCCATATTAGCAACAGCAGTATTTGGCACAGATTCTCCTGCAAAGTTCTGTTGTTCAAAAGTGCTGTTCTCTAAACTAAACTCTTGACTCCAAGCAGCAGCAATCTGACCGCTTTCTCGGCCCTCAACCTTTACTTTGCGAATCGAATCCGGCTGCAAATTCGTCAGCTCGGTGCGAACAAAATCAACTAATGTATTTTCTATGGGTACCTGCTCGGCCTCAAGAATTACATCCAAACAATCGCCGTCGAGATTCGCCGAGGCTGTGATGCCTTCAGATTGCAACTGGCTGTTGAGCCAAGATGCGATCGCCTGCGGATTTCCCTGCTTGGCAAGTTCCTGAAAATTAAGCTCTGTCATAGCTGGACACCTGATAATGCAGAAGGTAGAAGGCAGAAGGAATGAAAAAGTCAGAAATAGTTTTTTTAAAGTTGAAAACACCCTAACTGAAATTCAACAAATAGTATAATGTATCGTGGCAAATCCCAGCCCAAATACGCAAATTATCACTCTCGCTCCGCCTCCCAGCCCTTGGGAAAAGGCTCGCAGTCCTTACTCCCAAACAAACTCAGGTTTGTAATGAGGAAAGCAAGTCGTCTTGATCAGCCGCCAAATACTGCTGCAACCAGGTTTTTGATACCGGGCGCGCCAGTCCAGATATTGCAAGCATCGCCCGTAAAACCAGCATCCGCCTGGAAAAATCCTCGATCGCGCGGATGCGAGATGGGATATTTTAGATGAAAAATTTGTGCGATCGCAGTGCCATCGGCGGACAGCGAGTGATATCATCAGTTAGTCAATATTCTAGTTTTTATAGCAAATAACTCGATCGCACAATGGTAGCAATAGCAATTTTAGCTGCTGGACGCGGCACGCGCATGAAATCTGACTTGCCCAAAGTTCTACACGAATTGGGCGGTCGATCGCTAGTTGAGCGAGTCCTCCAAAGTTGTCAAGAAATTCAAATTACCAGGCGACTTGTCATCGTCGGTTATCGAGGCGAACTCGTTAAAGAATCCCTGATTCGAGGTCAAGAATTATCAGGGGAAAATCCTCAATCTCGTCCCCTAGAATTTGTCGAACAAACTGAACAATTGGGAACAGGTCATGCCATCCAACAATTGCTGCCTCACTTAGAGGGATTTCAAGGAGACTTGCTGGTCTTAAATGGGGATGTACCTTTGCTGAGGGCAGAAACTATCAAACAATTGATTGCTATTCACAAACAGCACCAAAACTCTGCTACTTTATTGACAGCTAATTTGCCGAATCCCCAAGGGTACGGTCGAGTATTTACTGACAGTCAAAACTTTGTCCAGCAAATTGTCGAAGACCGCGACTGCACCCAAGCTCAAAAGCAAAATCACCGAATTAATGCAGGTGTTTACTGCTTTCACTGGCCGGATTTAGAGAAAATATTGCCAGAATTGAAGGCAGACAATGACCAAAAAGAATATTACCTAACTGATACGGTAAATTTCCTCAGTCCGGTGATGGCGGTGGATGTGGAAGATTATCAAGAAATATTGGGAATTAACGATCGCAAACATTTAGCTACAGCTTGCGATATTTTGCAAACGCGGATAAAGGACAAGTGGATGACGGCAGGAGTGACGCTGCTCGATCCCAACAGCATCACTATAGACGATACAGTAGAGTTGCAGCCGGATGTGGTAATTGAACCGCAAACTCACTTGCGGAGAAACACTTCGATCGCCTCTGGGAGTCGCATCGGCCCCGGCAGTTTGATCGAAAACAGTCAAATTGGGGAAAATGTGACTGTGCTTTATTCGGTGGTTTCTGACAGTATGGTTGCTGAAAATTCGCGAATTGGCCCTTATGCACACTTGCGGGGACACGCAGAAATTGGGGCGAACTGTCGCGTCGGCAATTTTGTAGAATTGAAAAATACTCAAATAGGCGATCGGACTAATGTCGCTCACTTGTCTTATTTAGGCGACGCGACTTTGGGAGAAAAAGTCAACATCGGTGCTGGGACAATTACGGCGAATTATGACGGAAAAAACAAGCACAAAACTCAAATAGGCGATCGAAGTAAAACGGGTTCTAACAGTGTGCTGGTTGCACCGATAACTTTGGGGGAAGATGTTACTGTAGCGGCGGGTTCTGTGGTGACAGAAGATGTGCCGAATGATTGTTTAGTAATTGCCCGTTCCCGGCAAGTTGTCAAACCAGGTTGGAAGTTGAAAGAACCTGAAAAATGAACGATTGCTCACTTTTTAGATAATGAGTTTCCACACCATCGCGAGTTTCGCACTCGATACCCAAGAAACCGGGTTTTTATAACGGCAGCGATCGCACTCTAGGAGAGATTTTGCTAAAAAACCTGGTTTCTGCGTAAGCCCGCAACCTTGAGAAATCGGGTTGATCGCGATCGGCTATTTTTGGTTATTTTGCTGGTGCAGATAGTTGTTAATCGCTTTAGCGATTTTTGCTTGCTGGTATGGGTTCATCGTGCGGGGTAGGGAGATGCGAGAGCCTCCACAAACTAACAGTCTAACTTCGTACCAAATGTCATGATCCCGATCTTTTGTTCGATCAACTTCCACGCCATAAATTTCGCACAGAGAGTATTCCATTACTTTACGTGCCAACAAACCCCGCTGTTTGACAGTCAAGGTGTTTAAAGTTTCATCGAAGCTATAGATTTCATTATTTCTCAAGACGATCACTGCGATTCCTGCGAGCAAAAATATGCCTCCTGTCCATCCCAACCAGTGATCGTCTTGGCTTAAGCGCAGCAATCGATTTTTTGCATTTTTAACATAAAAATTGATGTCAGAAGCCACAGCGTCTTGGGTTCCCCAATTAGTGGAGTTAGCAGTGAAAGGAACATTGCCAACAGAAGTCAAAAGTACAACTCGGGTTTTATAGCCGCATCTTTGAACTTTAGCTCCCCGCAAGGAAGCAAGCTCAATTTCTTTGATGTTCGACCCCAGTAAATTCGATCGCACAATCTGGCAATTTCCTCGTTTTGCCTGCACTCGCTGGCAGCTCAGGGTGGCTGCATGATAGTCAAAAATCACCGAGATCAGTCCAAATGCAATGAATAAACAACTAGGGAACCAAAAATCAAATATGCTTTGAGTCTGAATTATTAATTCACTTGCTGTTTCCTTGATTATTTTCATTTATCTCACCTTTTGATTCCCAAAATGAGGCTACCGATCGACTTTCTGACCCGGATGAGCCGAATTGTTAACTTATATATTATTTAAAGTCGTCCTTTGCCATGACCCCTTTTATTTTATTAATAGATTAGCACTAAAATCTCTGGCCGACAACCAAGGTCGCGAGTTTACCTGCGGCTGAGTTTAAGATAGCTTTCCGTGATTTAAAGTAGATGAATCTTAAAAATATATTAATTATGTTATGGGAAATGAAACGTTAGCTTCACGCTCCGTAGGAATGTAATCACCCCGGTGAGTACAGGTTTACATTTTGTTACATTGTCAGGTTTATTTGCGCCTACTTAATTATCGTTAAGCTAATCCGCATTTAAATTGCATGGTCAAATAAACTTTCACTCTTGTGGGGAGTAGGGGTTGGGCCCGAAAGCCCGCCCTCAACACAAAATTTAAATGCACAACAGCTTAGTTATGGATTTGGGAGATTCCGGGAGATCTAGGGTTCACGGATTTGTATGGCAAATACGTTGCTAAGCGTGCGATTATCGCTAATCGAGATATAGCTGCGAATCAAGTCAGCTATTTGTATTGTTCTGTTATTGAATAGCTTCTTAAACAGATGATATCGCCCCCGAACATCCACAAATCAACATAATAGCTACAATTTCCCTCGCTATCTCCTATTTCCTCTAATTCTACCGCAGCAATCTCGCGAGTTGAGCATTCGGTAACATCATGAAGCCATACACCCCGTCGTTTAATTGTCATTTTGCTAAAAGTTTTATCAAAAATGTATGCTTCATCTATTGCGCCGTCCAACAAAGACAGCGAAAACAACAGAAATATGCCTCCATTTATCCAATTTGAAGCTAAAATAATCTGCAATAGTCCCATGACGATGAAAGGATAAATTAATAGCAAACCATCCCAGTTGCTAGAAGTTTGAATTATTAGTTTAGTTGGTGTTTGCTTGAGAAATTTCATTAGTTTTTTTTATTTTACAAACAATGTGAATTACTAATCTTGCCACTGTACGCAATTTTTCAGGTATGGCTTATTTGACCCGGCTTTGGACGATCGCACTTTTGGCGTTGTCAACAGCCTTGACAGCATAAGCATCGCCCGGACGTAGCTGTAAAGCTCTGTTAAAATTGATTAAAGCCGTTTGATAGTCTCCCTGCCCGTAGTAGATATAACCGAGTTTCATCGAGTGTTTGAAGTCAGAAGCTTGAGCAGCAACACGAGCAGAATTAGGCTCAGAAACAGGTGCTGCGACAGCAGGAGATGGCTCGGCAGCAGGAACTGACTCGAAAGCAGGAGATAACTCTTGATAGGGTGATGGAGAAGTGTTGAAACCAGAAGGAAAAGAAGAGGGTGATTGCTCGTTATACCCCTGCTCTACATTAGATCCAGAGTCAGAGACTTTTACAAAATTTTTGCCATAAAATACTGAAGTAGTAATGCCTCCCAATACAAACATCAGCAATCCAGCACATTGAATTAAGAATGTTTTTCTAATTTTTTTATCGCTCCAATTTTTGATATAAAAAACCAATGATGCCAATGGGACAAGCAAGTAAAGAACTCCCCAAATAGTTTCCACTCCAAAAGCTTGAACTAATCCCCAAAAATAGCCAACAAGACTTAAAACTAAACCGAGGATGAAAAATAAGGCGATCGCAATACCAGGCATTTTCTATTTCTCCCGTTAATGTAGAATTATTTAGCAAACTGTAAAGGTAAGGATCTCGGCACATTTTTAACCTGAAACTATTTCCCCTGTTTGCTGTGTTAAAAATAGATTAGCGGTGAAAACAGTTCGATCGCGCACAGCGAATGTTAGGATTTTGGTTAGGAATTTGACTAGGAACTCGATCGCGACTGCCGCAAATGATACCCTCTACCCTTGATCGACCCGAAGAACCATTTGCACGCGCAAGCAACGGCTGGGACATCCAAAAGCTTTATACCGACTTGGCAAATGCCAAACAAGAATTCGCCCCCCACACCAGAAGAGGGCTGACACCCGTAGAAAAGCGGCATCTCTGTGGCTTGTTGTGCGGCTACAGCCCAGCGGAAATTGCGGTTTTTCTCAACAAACAAATCAAAGGTGTCGAAGTTGATTTGTCAAAAACTTTGTACCGATACATAGAATTATTGACAAATCGGCCGCGAAATGCCCTCAAAAATTGGAGAGATGCGATCGACTGGCTGGAAATAGCCGGATATAAAACGCAGCCAAAAACCTCAACCGGCGCCATCTTAAAAGCTACTCTCCACCATTCAGACAGGATTTTGTCTGCAGCTATCAGTCCCGACGGACAATTCCTCGCAACGGGTTCTGAGGACAGTACAGTGAAAATTTGGAGTTTGCACAGCGGGGAACTGCAGCAGACGATTTTCGGACATTCAACAGCCGTGTTGCTAGTTGCTTTCAGTCCCGCCAGCAAAACGCTGCTGACACGATCGCGCGCGGGCACAGTCAAACTCTGGAACCTGCAAAACGGCGAACTGCTGAAGCGTTTGGCAGACGTGCACCGCCACGAATCCGTCGCCGTCAGCCCCGACTGGCAAATTTTGGCGATCGGCACCACCCGCGGCACAATCAAGCTTCAGCACCTCAACAGCGGCCAACTGCTGCAAGTTTTGGAAGGCTATCAAGGGGATGACATAAGTGCGATCGCCCTGAGTCCCAACGGCAAAATGCTAGTAGCCAGCGGCCTCAATGCAGCCAGCGGTTTCTGTCGCGCCACAGTCACTTTGTGGGAACTGCCGGGAGGCGAAGTGAGGCGAACATTTGGCAGCGAAAATTATGTAGCGATTTCTTCCGATAGCCAAATTATTGTTAGTCATGGCGGGCAAACTATCAAACTCTGGAATTTGCAAACAGGCGAATTATTGCATTCGGTGCAAACAGGAATTCGCATCACTTCCCCCGCCGCCATTAGCCCTTATGGGAAATACTTTGCAGTGGGGTGTTTTGACGGTACTGTTAGACTTTGGAATTTTCGCGGCGAATTGCTGCACACTTTAGATGGACATTCTAGCCCTGTGTCTGCGGTTGCGATCGGGCTTTTGGGCGAAACTCTCGTCAGCGGCGGAGAGAATGGTACTGTTAAACTTTGGCAACTGCGGATTGAAAATTAGAGAGGTAACGGGCGATGATTAAATTATTAGAAGATAATTGATTTAATGTTTTTTATAGGGCCAGACAATGCAACTGCCAGAAGAAAGAAATATTGCATTGAAACAGAAGCGTCTGGCAGAACTCCAACAAAAAATTGCTAGTGGCACCGAGCAAATTGCTCAGGGAAAAGTAACTGATGGTGAATTAATTTTTACTAGATTGCAGGAAAAAATTTGCTCAATTTCTGAGTCTAAGGAATGAGGACACCGCACCGTGGCGTTTCCCTACCCCAAAATAATCAATCTTCCTCGATGAAAGATGTAAGCATTGCCAGAGTAATTCTAGGAAAACGGCAAAGTGCCGTGTCCTGATTGTGGGTAATATTAACCCTGTTTTGTCACTCTGGCAGTAGTATAATAAGGTAAAAATTCTAGAACCAAGACACAGAGTATGGTACAGCCTCGTCGGGCCACACCAACAGTAAAATTTGTGGATGAATATTGCCAATGGTATAAAAGCCTGTTTTCAGATGTCAGGAGTTTTGAGGCTTTTAAGTACCTTCATATAGGGTGTGTTTCTGATCTAAAACGTAAAACACTGCCTGCGATAGCTAAAATCGTTGGATTAGATAATCATCAAGGATTACACCATTTTTTAACATCATCACCCTGGTCAGTAGAGGAGTTAAGGATTCGGCGATTAGAGTTAATTTTTCAGAGCTTAAAAAAACGACCATTCATTTTAATAATAGATGAAACCGGAGACAAGAAAAAAGGTAAAAAGACAGATTATGTGAAACGTCAGTATATAGGAAACTTAGGGAAAACAGATAATGGGATTGTGGTAGTGACAGCCTACGGTGTTTTTTGCGGGATGACATTTCCCTTATTGTTTGAAGTGTATAAGCCCCGTGAAAGATTACAGCCAGAAGATAAATATCGTACCAAGCCAGAAATAGCAGCCCTGTTGATAAAAAAGCTATCATCAATGGGTTTTAACTTCAACTTAGTCCTGGCAGATAGCTTATATGGAGAGAGTAGTACGAATTTCATATCCGTATTAGATGAACTGAAGAAAAACTATATAGTTGCAATTCGCTCAAATCATTATGTGGAAATGCTTCCACGGCAACATATTCAACATTCAAAGTGGCATAAATTTCAAAGGGTATTCTCTGACCTGAGCCAAGAAAATCGCTTTATTCGAGAAATTATTCCTGGAAAACGTGGAGAACTCAGATATTGGCAGATTACCACAGATAGTGAGAATTTACCTGAGAATTCTACTTGGTATGTGATGAGTAGATATCCCGGTCTTACACCAAGAGACGTAGGTAACTTTTATGGATTAAGAACTTGGGTTGAGTATGGCTTGAAGCAAAGTAAGAATGAATTAGGTTGGGCGGATTATCGTCTGACTCACTACCCAGATATTGAGCGGTGGTGGGAAATTGTTTGTAGTGCTTACTTGATGGTTAGCCTGCATTCTCAACAAATGTTGCCGGCTACCTCACAATCCAAATTAAAATCCAAGTTGGCTTCACACCCCAGGGTAAGAGCATCTCAATCAGCCTTGACAAAAGGATTTGAGAAGAAGCATCATGTATTCATCATTCATTGCAGCC
>NZ_JAUBPR010000137.1:0-15463 GCF_036700845.1 Microcoleus sp. S13_C5 | reverse complement strand
AATCTATCTTTAGTTGAGTTTGAATATATCGATCGCTCCTGTTCTTAGTTTGCGATCGATTATTCAGCAAACCCTATTTACGGTCGATCGACTTAACAAATTGTTGCACAGGCTGTGGTAGAGCCGGCACAAAAGTTTTTCTAAAACCCTTAACATCGAACACTCGCCACAAAATACCTACCGCTACCGTCAAGAAAAATAACGCTCCCAAAGAATTGAACACAATAGACAGAAAACCGCCACCCCTTTTTTTCGGAGGTGTAATATGTTTCATGCGATATACAGCCGGCTCGTAATCTCTTGACTCCTCGCGACTACGCCGCGGCGTTTTGGGGCGCGAACTCGCACTGCGTTTCTCAGTCAAACCCGTTTTATTAGTTTTAGTAAAACTGCTGGCCGACTTCAATTCAGAAGCACCACGGGTTCCCGTTAACTGGCTAGCAGAAGTCCCCGTTTTGCCAACAGCAGCATCCTGAATTCTGCTGTTAGAGCGCTGAGTCGATTTGCGTTCGGCGAGGGTACGCATCAAACTTTGCAATTGCTGAGTCGCCGCCGGCGGGCGTTCCCCTTTCCTCGCCCAATTTAACAGCATCGCCCCGGTAATCCCGCAGAGATTCGTAGCCCCTACAGAAGCCAGCCGCTTCAGCAGAGGCTGGCTGTTGGACACAAAAATCACCAATGCCTCCGGGTGTTCCTGAGCCAAACCGTAAACGCACTGAGCCGTCGCCACCACGAGCATTGCTGGCTTGCTTTGATTTTTGATCGAAGGTTCGAGAGCTCGGTGTGTTTCCTGAGCGTCAGTTGCAATCCAGCCGCTGTCGGCAAAAAATCGCATAAACTCTCTAGCTACTTGCTCTTGCTCTTTTTCGACCGCTTGCCCTGTCAGACGATCTATTTCGTCGTACACTACTTCCGGGATATAGCAAGTTCCCACCTTGGCATATTCTTGCCACACTTGGGTTCTGCCAGTCATTAAAACATCTGCATCAAAAGTTACCAATACAGGAGGAAGTTGATTAGCCATGACTTTATCCTATAGGCTCAGATAAGTTATTTAAACTTAATCGATCAAGTTTAAACAAATTTTGGGTTATAAAAAAATCAACTTTTGGTAGTAGAGAAATTGCCCTGGGCGGAGGCCTTAATTGGAAATTAGTAGTTAGGAATCCGATCGCGCTTCAGTTCCCAGTTTGATCGCTCAATTCCTATATTCCACTAATTTACCGCAACCCAAGAGCCTATTACCAAAGATGCGCGACTACTGCTAGTTCCCGATTCCCAGACGGCCAGCCAAAGCCGGAGTCAACGGCAACAGCGCAGCAATCATCAAGAACAAAGCTAGCAAACCCAAAGCCGCGCGAGCGTCGTCAGGCTCAGTCAGCTCGTTGAGGCTCGGCCGCTCCAGATTCCGCTGTAAAATCAGAATCACGATCGCCCAATACAGAGCCAAAGGATTAACTAAAGAAACGATGGCCAGCACCACAAAAGTCGCCAAAGTAGTGCGACTGGCTATTTTCCGACCGTAAATGGCTTGCACGATTCTACCCCCGTCCAACTGTCCCGCCGGCATCAAATTAATCGCCGTTATTACCAAGCCCAACCAACCGATAACTACCAGTGGGTGAACGTCAACAATCTGCTGCTGCAACGCCGAACCCAAAACCACTTTTGCCAAAGTTCCCACCAAAACCGAGCCCTTGAAAAATTCTGCGGGAATTTGAAACAAACTGCCGGGGTGAGACAGCAGCAAACCCGTTACCAGCATTAGCACAGAAACTATTCCCCCAGCCGCTGACCCGGCAAAAGCAATGTCAAACAAAACTTTACGGTTGGGCAGCAGCGACTCAAAACGGTCGATCGCTCCAAAACAACCTATCTGCAAAGTTGGTATAAAAAACGGCCAACTCAAGCCAACCTTGTACCGATTTGCCAGCACTCGGCGAGCAATTTCACCAGAGCCTAAAACCGCCCAAATTCCGGCTGCAATTGGCAGAACTTCTAGATATCTAGTCGGCGAGTTAAAGAAATCGAAACCTAGCAGCAAACCGCCTGTTTCTAAGCTAGTAGCAATTGTTGCCAGCAGCAGCACGACTGCTAGGATTTTTTGAGACACGGTTGTTGGCTGCGGGTCGTTGGTGCTGGGCAAGATAATAACTACGGGCTTCTCGTCCTGATTTTCTACTAAAAATAGGCGGTAGCGATCGTTTAATCTTTCTTCCAAACTTGCCGTCAAACGTGAGTGTACTTGTTCTGGGTCTCCCCGGAGATTCCCTTTCAAGATTACCCCATCTTGATAGGGAATCGTTTCTGTGGCAAAGAAAGTATCAATTCCAAAGATGCCTTTAATTGCCTTGAGGTCTTCAACTGGAACGGGAATTATTTCTGATTCATTATTCGCAGGCGACGAGGTGACGATCTTAATGGTTTCTGGGCCAGGTGGTCGCTGCGACTCAGGGCCCGAGAAAGCATCGCTTTGGGACTTTACCTCAGCAGCATCCGGCCGCGGCAGCACTGTATCAGATGCAGCCTTACGCAATTGCCGGCCCAGATAAATGTACAATCCCGTGGATGCCACGAACAGCAACAATACCGCCACTAGATTGAGGTAAATTCCGGCGGCGAACAAACCAAAGAACAACAGCCAGGGACTCATCAGCGCAACAGACTGCAACCAAGCCAAAATTCCCAGTTTGCCAAAAGGTCTGGCGCGATAAAATCCCCAACCCAGAATTCCCAGAGCAACCAATACGAGCGCAATTGTTGCCGTATTTTCCGATGCAACTATAGGCATTCCGGTTGCTTGCGCCAATAGGGGCTTTAATCGGTCGATCGGGCTGCGGTCGAGTAATAGCATTAAATTTTGGGGAACATGAAATAGAGTTGTTGGGAACATATCCAAACCTGTCGGAAACTAGCCTGATTACTAAGGATAACCCCTGAGGGCTACTCGGCCCACAACCTGCTGCTGGTGCTGTTTGAAGATCGCAGGATCTAGGCTATTGACACACTAGACTTTTTATGATACCACATCTGCTGTGGCAAACCTATACTCAGAAGGGTAGCAGTATCGATCGCCCAGAAGCGGGCAGATTGGCCCGGGTTTGGCAGGCGGGGCTTTTTTAAGGATTTGTTTCGGATTCCGGAATCCGAAACAAATCCGAAGCAAATAAGATCTCAGCCTCTGTTTCCTTGGCGGTAGAAAAGTGCTGAAACCCTTGATATCATTAAATTTATGTAACGGGTACGGCAGGACTTGAACCTGCGGCTCGCTGCTTAGAAGGCAGCTACTCTATCCAACTGAGTTACGCACCCAACTCAAAAATCGCTAACAAGATTATTGTATCGGTGCAGTGTGCGATCGAGCAAGTAAATTATGTGATGACTTACCCAGCAACCGCTTTGATGTACAAAAATATGGCGTGTAGGGCAATGGTTCGGGAAAAAAAACCAAGGTGATGAGAGTGCCTGTGCCTCCAGGACTGTATCTGACAAAAGCTGGAGCGACTCACCTGTAAACAGCACAATTGTAAATTTACAATCACAACTAGGTAGGACGTGAACTCGGGTAAAGTATTTAGAGGTCGAGGTGAAACCCAATTATTTGGTCGATCGGACATCTCTCCCAATTAAGACGGAACTCAGACACCACAATAGTCACAGGTGCTTTTCCCCTGATTTCTATTGGTTATGTTAACATCCCCTAGTGACAAAGCCTAAAACGCTGACCGCATTACCGACAAACAGAGATCGTCCTCTGATTTGAGGTATGAGTTGAGTCAGAATGACTAATTTGCTGATATTGAGTTATGTTGGCTAACATTCTGCTCGACTTGATATTTGATAAAAATGTGGTAGAACTAGGATTGAAAGACTCAGGTGAAAATCCCTGATGGTACGGAGCCTCTATATAAGCTTCCTCTACGGCATCAAAGCAAAACAGTCAATCGCCCGCTCGGCACGAGCGCGAAAATCAAGCGTTGCCAGTACAGCAGTCCTAAATTGTGCGCGGGGGATTTTCCTTCGTGCATTGATTTATACGCCAAGGCGGAGAGACAATCTCAGCTTAGATATTTGTTAGCATTTGTTAGCAAAAAAGTATCGGAACGCTTGAGGAGAGAACCATCTCTGGGTGATCGGGAGCAATCCTGCTAATTTAAGTGGACTCGCTGAATCAAGAATCCCCTCGCCTTTAGGCATGGGGAGTAGTGTCAAAAGCACAGCACCTCGGCCATGACAGGAGTCAAATCGCAGTGTCATGTTTATTCTGAAACGGCAGGATGTTGAAATAACCAATTTTCAACACCCAAAACGGGATCAACAAATTCCCATTCTCAATTATCAGGGGCAGACTTTTCGCCTGATCAGCGCCTTTAACGGCAAGCAAGCAGAAGACGCCAGAGCCTTGTGGCGGGACTTAACCGACAACCGAGGCAAAGCCTGTGTTCTGCTGGAAGAGCCGGATAGATATAGCGTCTGGGGAAAAGTCCGTTTAGATCAGCTTGCCGGTGAAGAACCGGCAGGGAATGAAGCAGCCAAAGCACCACTGTTCGCGCAGGCTTGTCTGCTGCTCCTCCAAGCTGTTTACTTCGATGTAGAAGACCTTTTAGGCGCAAGGCAAGCCACATCGTTTCAGAAAGATATCGCCAAGGTATTTCAGCAGGGAAACTTCCCCCAGGCAGACTCCCCTGATGCGATAAAAAACTGGCTAACCGTTAGTCCCCTGCAAAATCACAAGGTGCCTCCTTGGCAAGAGCAGCATCTCAAGACCTTATTGCAAGAACTCCACCGCTTGGGCAAATCATATTTTGGCAATACGGACTTCGCGGAGGGAGTGAGCGATGTGCTGCAAGATATGCCAGCACCGGATCGGACTCAGTTTCTAGATTGGCTGAAACAATCAGCCCTCAACAAGTTGTGGATCGCAGGATAGAAAATCTCTGACAATTGCTCAGACAATTGGGTTCCGATAATGGAGCTTAGATAATTGCAGTGTAGGGGGTAGGCGATATACAGGTTGGATGGCCAACTTGTATTGACCAACCAAATTGTTGATTCGGTTTGGATGCCACCTATGATCTGGCAATTTAACTAAGTTTCGATCGCAGCCCCCACCCACAATCATTGATCCGAGTGGGGAAGAGTGAAAGCAAAAAAACAGATACCTCAACCTTTGAGGGGATAATTTCCGAGATAGATTTGGTAGTGTAAAAACCTTAAGGGTGGAGACATCTACCGTAGGTCTATCATTATATTTCCGGGTACAAGATCGACTAACGACTAATTTATTGAATTAGTAAATAGATATTATTCTTGCTTAGTCTTTCTAGAGTGTACGAGGGCCAAAGTCCCGACGACACACTGAGGACGCCAGTTATTCGGGAAGCGTCAGATCAAGGTTTTTTAAGGTTTTTTGGCGAAAGAATCCTCATCTCCAATCAAAGATTGAGATGGGGTGCGTTCAACCGCTAGTTAGGTCTCGTGGAATCCCTATGAGTAGCACTTCAGAAAAGTCATCTACATCTTCATCTTTACTTTCAGCTCAGACCCTAGTGATTGCGGGCATTGTCTGGGCTGTCATGGCGCTGCTGTTCTTTTTGCTGTTCAGCGTCCCCCTCTCAGCAGAAGAGGGTTTACCTCTGTGGTACTCGATCGGCACTTATATTTTTGAATGCGGAGCATACTTGGGAGCGGCTTTAGTCTGTTTTAGAAACTGGCAAAGCCCGCACATGGTCAGCGGGCGCAACGTCTGGCTGGGCATTGGTCTGGGGATGCTGTTCTATTTCCTAGGCGGCGTGCTGTTCGGGATTTGGGAACTCTATTTCGGGTTAGACCCGGACGTGTCTCCCGCAGATGCGTTTTATCTGGGCAGCTATATAGTCCTGATCGGGGGCATGGTTGTAGCTGTGACTTCCAAGCGACTGAATCTAGAAATTTGGCAGTGGGGGTTGTTAGCGGGAATTGCAGCCTTCGGGATTGCTGTAGCTATTTGGGTTGCTGCACCTGACTCTTGGAGGGCCCAGCTAGGAATGGCTCCGGCAGCCACTCAAGAAGTAGTGACAGAATCTGAACCAGCAACCACTGCCACAGGAAGAGCGCCTACTTTGGACAATTCGTCCAAGATACAGGCAAAAGGAGCAACAGCGACTGATCCTGCATCCGCACCCGAAGAAGCAGCAGAAATCAAAGCTCCGGCATGGGTGATGGCACTTGACAAGCAACTGTCACCTTACAAAAATGCAATCAATTTGTTTTACATCGTCGGGGACGTTTTTCTGCTGATTATTGCTACGGCACTGCTGCTGGCGTTTTGGGGAGGACGTTTTTCCCAATCTTGGAGGATGATTGCGGCTGCGACTTTTTCGCTTTACATCGCAGATATGTACTTTAAATGGCGCGATACTCAGGCTGAGGGTAGTTATCAAAGTGGCAGTTTGCTGGAAGTGTTTTTTGTTTTCAGTGCCATCTTGTTTGGGATTGGAGCTATCTTGGAACATGATATCTCAACCCGTTCTCGCCAGAGCAGGCGCACTCGTCGCGCAGCCTAGCGATTTGAGATGAGGGTTGCTTTGGCAAGCGATGGGGACGCGAAAGCTGTTTGCCCTTGTCGGCATCTCTGAGCTTGAAATCTAAAATGAAAAATCACAGTTCGCTGACAGCTAGCCTGCGTCTTTTCACGTCTTTTTGCTGGAAAACTTGGCATGACGCCTACAAAACTCTCCGATTCAGACAAACGCGAACTCATCAGGCTGTACCGACAGTCAAACGAGAATACTATCACTCTGGCAAAGCGCTACGGAGTGAGCAGTTCCACTGTAAGGCGCATCCTTCAGGGTGCTTTGTCGGAGCCGGAATACGAATTTCTAGTCCAGCAAAAACAAAAGCGTTTGTCCGATCGCAGCAGTGTTTCTGAAGCGACAGAGAAGACTACTGAGTCGTCGCCAGATGGCGAAATCGATCCTGTAGGTGTCCCCCCCCTGTCGGAGTCAGTCCCTGTCCAGCAGTCTGCCTCAAATTCGAGACCGACGATCCGAAAGCGTTCTGAGTCAGTCCCTGAACCAGTTGCAGAACTCAAAATTCGAGGGAATGTAGAGTCGGATTTGGATGTTTCTGATGTGCCCGATGCCCAAGCAGCCAATCTTGCCGATCAAAGCCACCGCGCTGTTGTGACTGGTGAACTAAAGGCAATGCTGCCAGCAGAAGGGCTGCTGGCAGGTGAAGACTTTAGCGATTTCGAGGACGACGACGAGGATGAGGATGAGGATGAGGAGGATGAAGACGATTTAGATGACGACTTCGACGAAGATTTAGAGGATGAAGACTTTCTGTTTGAAGGCAGTCTCCTAGGTTCACTATCGTCGGGCGAGTCGATCGAGCTTCGGGGTACAGGACTGATTCAAGTTTTGCCTTTAAGCGAAGCATCTCTGCCCAAAATTTGTTATTTGGTGGTCGATCGGGCAGCGGAGTTAATCACCAGACCTCTAAAAGCTTTTGGCGAACTGGGTCAAATTCCGGCGGCGGAAATTCGCGAGAAAACCCTGGCAGTGTTTGACAATCACCGAGTGGCCCGCCGATTTGCTACTCGCAATCAAAGAGTTTTCAAGATTCCTGACAGCACTATGCTGCAAAAAGCAGCGCCTTATTTGCGAGCTAAAGGAATTACTCGGCTGCTAATGGACGGTCAGGTATATTCCCTCTAAGGGATCAAATCTATTTAATATTGTACGGTGTCAGATTCTTCGGGATTTGCCTGAAATTTAGGACGCGAGTTTTGGGAATCTGAAAGGTTCCACAGCGGTTGCAGTAGCGCACCTCCGATCAGTCCTGCACTTAGGCTCATTGCCAATACTACTCCTACGGGGAGTTGTATAGATTGAAAAAAGATAAAGTTTAAGGATACTGGAGCGGCGTTTTGCACTGAGATAATGCCGATCGCGCTTACTAAAATTGCTACTAAAAAACTAATGGCGAGCAGAGGAATTGTTTTCATAAACGAGTTGACAGGCTAGTGATTTAACTTATATACTTGTTTTTATAATCGAAATCTGTGTAAAAATTTTATTTTTGCAAACACCCCATTATTTAATAATATACAATTTTATCGCGATAAAAGTCAAGTAGATTCGGCAAAGATTTATGAATTTTTTAAATTAATTAAAAATTTAACAAACATAAATAAATTTACACTTCCCAAATTTTAACAAATCCCAGTGTATTGCAAATATATAAATGGCCCAGCAGTATCGATGATTAATGTTCAGAGGCTTTGCAAGAGTTATCAAAAATACGTAAGGTGCGCTTCGGCGCACCTCACAATCCCAAGCGCTAGGGGAAAAACCCCCCGTTAGAATAGGTAGAAACTTAAACAGGTTCTAATTGGGAAATTACCTTTTCCATGTGTTGGGCAACTTGGCTTTCTTTTTCCACAGAATTGGTTTCCATGTAAACGCGCATCAAGGGTTCGGTTCCCGAAGGCCGCAGCAGAACCCAGCCACCGTCTTCAAGATAAAGTTTAATCCCGTCTTTGCGACCGATTTCCTTAACGCCGATACCTGCTACTTCTGTGGGGGGATTCTTGGTAAAAGATTCCAAAACGGCTGCTTTGTGGGCTTCTTCTAGGTGCAAGTCCAAACGTTTGTTGTACAGCGGGCCGTCGGCTTCTTTAATGGCTTCTTCGACTAGCTGAGAAAGCGGTTTGCCTTCATAGGCGATCGCCTCAGCCACTAGCATATCAGCCAAAATCCCGTCTTTTTCGGGAATGTGACCCAAAACGCTCAAACCGCCAGATTCTTCGCCACCGATGAGCACCGCTGTTTCCCGCATTTTTTCGCCGATGTATTTAAAACCGACTGCGGTTTCGTAGATTGTTAAACCGTACTTGGCGGCCAAATTGTCCAGCAAGTGGGTAGTTGCGACTGTACGGACGATCGCCCCAGTCAATCCTTTATTCTTAACCAAGTGACGCGCCAGCAGCAAAAGCACAGTATTTGGAGTTAAGACATTTCCCAACTCGTCAACAATACCAAAGCGATCGCTGTCGCCATCGGTAGCCAAACCCAAATCTGCCGAATCCTTCTTAACAGCTTCCACCAACTCAACTAACTGTTCCCCCTTGGGTTCGGGCATTCCACCACCAAACAGCACGTCGCGGTAGGTATGAAAACTTTCGACCTCACAGCCGCAGTGTTCCAAAACCCCATCGAGATAGCCGCGAGAAGTCGAGTAGAGAGCGTCGTACTTCACCTTCAACTTAGCAGAGCGAATCCGCTCCACATCGATCAAAGTATAAAGAAACTTCAGATATTCGGGTTTCGGGTCAAAACTGGAGATTTTATCGTTGTGGCTGCCTTTGGCTGGGGCATCAGAAGCACCACCAATATTTGCCACAATTGTATCAGTAATTTCCGGGGTAGCCGGACCCGCGTAGTCGGGGATGTATTTGATGCCGCAGTAAGGCGCGGGATTGTGCGAAGCCGTGAACATCAGGGCTCCTGCGGAGTTGAGATGCTTGGCGCTGTAGGCGATGACTGGTGTGGGGCAATCTCGATCGACCACTTTCACAGTCCATCCCAAATCTGCCAATACTTCCGCCGAGGTGCGGGCGAACTCGTCTGCCAGAAAGCGGGTATCGTAGGAGACTAGAACTGGGCGGTCTTTGGTGTAAGCGGTTTCTAGGTAACTGGCGATCGCCCGGGTGACTTTTCGCACGTTGGCAAAAGTAAAGTCATGGGCAATCAGTCCCCGCCACCCATCGGTTCCGAACTTAATTTGTGTTGAATTGCTGCTAGCGCTCATTTTATCCACTTCCTCTCGTCCTACTAATCCTACCCGAAGGCATAGCCTTAAAGACTACTGGCCGTGCTGTTTGTGAGGATTGATCGCCAGTAGGGCCCGCATCAACCTCATCCTATCGTTGTAGGGACAGGCTTCGGCCTCGGGCAGGACTCGAACAAGTCAGAGTTGGCAAAATGTGGGAGTGATCAGGCTAGTCAGTCGCTAATTCCGGTTTTGAAGGGCCGTTTGCCGATCAAATGGACGACGATCAATTGCGGGCGATTCCCTACGGGATAGCTTCGCTTCACGGGGAAGCTAAAAAACTGATCACAAAAAACGGCCCTGGCAATGGCATTAACGAAATGCACATAAATCTCATCCTAATCTCAAATTTTATTTTTTATTTAGAAAAGCCGATCGTTAAATTTGTTAGGGTTTCCTAACAATCGCCTGACTCAAAATACATTCCTAATTCAGCTAGAGAAATAAATTAACCAAAGTCACCCCTAGCTCGTGCTGTAGCCTAGCTTCATTAAGAAATTAGGGCGATCGACCAAAGCGCTCCAAAACCAAGATAAAGTATTTAAAGCAGCAGTTTTTTTGAGGCTGATTTGACTTTAATTATCAGATTTTAAGACCAATTAAATTTATTTCCCGTCCTCTTTATAGGTAAAAAAAATAAATTATGCTCGCGATCACAGGGTGATGGTGATCGCGAGCACAATCAATAACGTTATTAACGTGCAACTTATAAAAGATGCAGGCAGTCGAGCCAAATGGCTTATAGCTTTAAGCGTAATGGCTGATGACTGTCCGCGTAAAAAGGCAGAAAATTGTAGTTAACAACGTTAAAAATTAGGGGAATCGATCGGGTGCGACTTAATAAAAAAACGAGGTTTATCATGACGGGTATTTCACAAATATCTTCAAAATCTTTACCAGCAGCCGACCAACTTCAACAGGGCGCAAGTCAGGCGTCCCAAGGTATTACCGGACTGGACACTGATAAACTCCCAAAAGCTCAAGGTGTCAGCGTTTCTTCCTTCGCAGTTAGCTGGGCAAAAAAATATTACAGTACAGTTGCGACACGAGAGAACCAAGCGCCACGTCAAATTCTCCCAAGCCTCGATTTAACTAATTTTGAGGGAAATAGAGCCCCAATAGTTGAAAAATTGACAGATACCCTGAACTTAGCCAGCGAGATAGCTTGGAATAGGGTAGAAGCCCTTTTAGGGAAACAAATAGAGCGGCACGCGATCGATAAGAGCTTAATTAATCCTTTAGAAATTGCCGCCGATGCTCGCACCTTATATCGGAAGGCAATAGACGCTTATGCGGATAGAGAACCTGTTTTCCGCTTGTCAGTGCTGGTGGGAAAAGATATTATCAAAGTGAGGCGAAAATACTCAGAGACAGATCCCTTAGTGCTGGGATTTGTGACAATGGAGTTTCAATACACTAGCAAAATCTTGTTAGGATGTCTTTCGGAGTCAGAGCGAGCGGAATTTGCACCCTACTTAAAAGTTGTAGACGACTACCTGCATATTCCCTACGGAGAAATTAACGAGGCTGCGGCGAATCAGCCCCCGAATTCAAGAGCTCTATTAGCCGTTCAGCATTTGTTGCAGCACACGACTCAGATTGCTAGTGCAGTGTACGATCGAGCTAGTGCCCAGCATCAAGGATACCGCAGCAGCAGCGGGTATTTGACCGATCGCGAGGTAAAAAATTCTGGTATCCGGGATGTCGAGATTTTTCAAAGCTATTTGTGCTGGTGCGTTTTGGAAGGTAGCATTCACCCGGTACAGCAAGAATTGTTTCCAATTTGCGTGATGTTGTACCCGAAACTTCATGTAAGTTGGGAGTTAGTGCAGGATATGCTGCTGATTTTGTTTTGGGAAATATGCGAGCGACTTCCTGCTGAAGATTTAACGGTATTTGTACCTTACTTGCGTACTTTGACAGAGCTGTTTTCCAGGGATGTGTTTGATAATTAGGTAATTGCTAATTGGTAATTGCTTCAAAATTTACCAGTTGCCTATTTAAAACTAAAAGCTGCCACTGCCAAACATCCCCAACCAACAATAAAAGCAACTCCCCCCAGCGGCGTAATTGCACCCAGCCATTTGATGTCGCTCAAACTCAGGGCGTACAAGCTGCCTGAAAAGATGATAGTGCCGGCAATAAAAGCCCATCCAGCCACTGCAAAAAAGGTTTGAGACTCTTGGGCGCGGCTCAAGAGTAAAGCGACGAGTAATAGAGCCAGGGCATGGTACATTTGATATCGGGCGCCGGTCTCAAAAATGGTTAAAGCTCGATCGCTCAATTGATTTTTCAAAGCATGGGAGGCGAAAGCACCGCCTGCAACGGATAAACCTCCGAATACGGCTGCGGCTGCTATAAAAATGCGAATTAAAATTAGCGTTGACATAATATTTATTGAAGAAGGAAGAAGGAAGAAGGAAGAAGAAAGAAGGAAGAAGGAAGAAGGAAGGAGGAAGAAGGAGGAGGGAAAAACATCTAATTGTTGATATCGAATGTGCGCGGTGCGTGCCTTACTTGTCATTGCGAAAGTCCGCGAAGCAATCGCATAGTAGAGATGTTCACTGGCCTAACTCTGGGAAAGGAAGGTGCGCTAGGCGCACCCTATGCTGATAAAAAATTAGCTTTTTTGCAGATATTTTGACCCTATTTCCGCACAGCTTCCAGCAAGCGAGAATAGTAAAAGCTAGTGCTAGTCATCGCTGTTCTGTTAATAACAAAACCATTGTTTTCTAGGATTTTGATAATATCAGCTTCGCGGTGCTGGTAAGCCCGAGTAGTTTTGCTAGGGCCGGGGAAAAGTTCACCAATTTTTTTGAGGGCGGTGAGTGCTAAAGTTTTGGGTGCAAAACTAAGAATTAGTCGCGATTCGGCGATAGAACTTAGGTGAGCGATCATTTCCGCAGCCTTATTTTGAGGATAGTGGATTAGCACATCCAAACAAATCACTGTGTGGAATTTGCCGGTTAGAGCTTCCAAATCTTGGGCGGCGAAGGAGATGTTGTAGAGCTTGCCGGGAACTGCTGTCGATCGATCGTAAGCTTCTGCTACCATCTTTTCAGAGATATCGCTAGCGCAAACAATTGCCCCAGCGTCAGCCAGAGGAATGCTCAGAGAGCCTACACCGCAGCCAGCATCGCAGACACAAAGCCCGGGCAAATTGCCGTCAGCTTGCAGCCATTCGATGACTGTATCCACCGTTTTCTGGTGCCCGGTGCGGATGTCTAGCTGAACTTTATTGACTTGGCCCTCGCCGTAAATTCGCTGCCAGCGATCGAATCCCGTCGAGTTAAAATACTGTCTAACTATAGTCTTGTCGTCTACCAAATTCATCGATCTGCCTGCTGCTGAGTTATTGCCAACGGTTAAATATTATAAAGCCGCAGGGACAGTTATTGTTGACCGAAAGTAATTTAGTCCGGGACCCCCGGATTCATCCGTAGAGGGAGAAAAAAGCTCGCTCCTCATTATCACAAGCCCCCGGATTCATCCGTGGCGTCGCTTTCTTTAATTCTTCAATTCTTCCATTCTTCAATTCTAAAATCTAAAATCTAAAATCTAAAATCGATTGACACTCCCCACCCAATTAAATTGAGTTAGATTTACTTATACGGGCGATCGCAACTCGAACAATCCGGAATTGAGAAACTAATTCCATAAAAACCGAGTTCAGCCGAGCGCACATTCGAGCGATTATTTTAATCAGCGCTAACTTTAAAAAATATGGTGCTACAAGATCATTTCCGCCCGCCGCTGTCGGTTCGCCGTCACTGGCACGCCTTTCACAACGCCTGGGCGACTTACATTGCATCCGATTTGAATGCCAAACTACCCGCAAATTACTTTGCCGAGCCCAACGTGCAGTTTGGGATTGAAATTGATGTAGCAGCTTTTGAGGAACCTCTACCGGAGTTTGATTGTCCAGAGACGGTAATTCGTTTGCCAAGAGATTTCCCAAACAATTGGATGTCACCCCCAGCCCAAAGCGTGCCTTTTCTAACTGCGGCGGAAACCGTGCAAGTCAGTATTTTTAACACTGAAGCCGGTCCGGTATTAGCCGGTGCAATTGAATTAGTAAGTCCTGCCAACAAAGATAGTTCTACTCATCGCGGTGCTTTTGTTTCTAAGTGCGAGACGTATTTGCGCCAGGGAATTGGGTTGGTAATAGTTGATGTTGTGACGGGAAGGAAGGAAAATCTTCATAATGAATTGTTAGCCCGTCTGGCGGGAGGAAGCGCTTCGCCCTTCGACGCTGAACTCTATGCTACAGCTTATCGACCGATCGAGCGAGACGGCAACCAATGCCTCGATATTTGGCAGGAAAAACTGGCTGTGGGCTGCGCGCTTCCTGCTTTACCGCTGTGGCTGCGGGGCGAGATTTGCTTGGCTGTGGAATTAAATAATATTTACGATCGAACGGCTCTCCTGAGTTTATGGTGTAAAATGTACATACTAATACATTTACCATTATGAGCTTCCATCTAGACTATCTATTAGCCTTGCCTGGAGTCAGGGTTGAAACTTGTACTCAAGTTGACGGAAAAATTTTCTTGGGACTGAGTATTCTATCTGAAAGAATTGTTTGTCATCATTGTAAACAATCTACCGAAAAACTGCATCAAAATAGACCAGTTTTAGTAAGAGATTTGTCGGTTTTTGGTCGTCCTGTGTATTTAAAAATCCCACGGCGGCAGTTTTACTGTCCTAGTTGCCAAGGGTATCCCACAGAAAGAATAGATTTTTTGGACGTTAAAAGACGGCATCCTCAACGATACGAACAAAATATTTATGAGCGTGTAAAAAAAATCTAGTATGGAGCAAATTGGACGAGAAGAAGGACTCAGTTATGACGAAATAAAAATAATATTTGAGCAGGTAAATAAGAGCAAAAAAAAAACCAATTGGAAACTCACTAAACGAATTTCTATGGACGAGATAAGTATGCGAAAAGGTCAAGGGAATTTCGTGACTGTTGTTGGTGACATTTGTTGCAAGTAATTTAATTGAGATGATTGATTCTCATTGCTCGGAAGAAATCATTGAAGTCCTTATGAAACAGCCGATTTAGGTTCGGAAACAAGTTGAGGAAGTGAGTGTTGATATGTGGGGAGGATTCCCTAAAGTTATCAAAAAAGTATTCCCTAATGCCCTAGTTGTTATTGATCGTTTTCATGTAATGAAAGTAGTTAATAAAAACTTAAATAAGTTACGTATAGCAGCCGGAATAACAGATAGGAAAAGTAAATATTTATTATTACGTAATCGAGTAAATTTAAATCAAGAGCAGATTGATAAATTAGAATTGACACTAGGGAAATCCGAATGTTTGCGAATTGCGTATGAGATGAAAGAAAAATTTAGAGAAATATATGAGAGTAATTTGACGGTCAAAAAAGGGCAGAACAAAATCAAAGAATGGCTAAATCATGCACAAGTATTTTTTAGAGAATCTGCATCAACACTTGAGAATCATTTTGAGGGCATTTGCAACTACTTTCTTCATCGCACCACAAGTGGAGTCATGGAAGGAATCAACAATCGGATTAAGTTGATAATGCGGCAAGGGTAAGCTCTTGTGCATTTAAAACGCATATTGGTATAATATAACATAATGATATTCAGAAAAAGTGAATGCCTGCTAAAAATTTTC
>NZ_JAUBPR010000136.1:0-15697 GCF_036700845.1 Microcoleus sp. S13_C5 | reverse complement strand
TGGGCGCTCAACAACTTACCAGGATTAAGGAAGCAGCAGCTATTGCTTTCTATCATCAGCAAACTGATTGCCCAGTCGTACAAACTCTCTGTTGTGATGATGCTCCCCAATTCAAGTTAATCACTGCTGAGCGAGCTTTATGTTGGGTGCATGAGGGAAGACATTACAAGAAGTTAAGCCCAGTATTCGCCTGCCATCAAGTAATGTTACGGCAGTTTATCGAAGAATTTTGGGATTATTATCGGGAATTGTTAGCTTACAAAGATGCTCCTAATGCAGAAGCTGCACGCCAATTAAAGTCTAAATTTTGGCGACTTTTTACAACCCCAAGCGGTTATGAATTGTTGGATGAACGCAAACAATTAACTGCTACAAAAGTATCGGAGTTGCTCAGGGTTTTAGAGCATCCTGAATTACCTTTACACAATAATCCGGCTGAGTTAGCTGCCAGAACTATGGTGCAGCGACGTAATATTAGCTATGCAACTCAAACGATTGAGGGTACGAGGGCTTGGGATACTTTTATGTCTCTTGTTGCTACTACTCATCAGTTGGGAATCAGTTTTTTCGATTATGTCCGTGACCGAAGTTCTCAACTTCGAGTTATTCCCTCTCTATCTACTATTATTCGCGAAAAATCTTCTCTTCATCCCTTGGGCTTGTCTTGGCAACTAGAATAACTGCTCCCCCTATTTATATTGAGCCGATACAAATAATCGATATTTAAAGTCAACATTTCAATCAAACCAGCATCATCTGATACACTAGCTTTAGTTCCGTGGGTAAAGAATGGAAACCCAAGTGTATCAACGGCTAGGTGTCTTTTAATACCCTTTGTAGATTTGTAGAAACAAAAGCCTTTTGACTCAATACTAGCATTACAATTATTTTTTACGGCTTGTGAGTCTATCATCATCAATCTCGTCCATTTGGCTTTTTTTTTACCTGCTCACGCATTTGCTCATGTAATACCATTATCAGCTCTTCTATTACTCCCTGTGAGCGCCAATGCTTGTAATGCCAATATACAGTAGAATAGGGGGCAAGTCCTTCGGTAAGTCTTGCCAATTGCAGCCATTTTTTAGTTGGTAGAAGATGCCATCTAAGATTTCTCTTTTTGTCCAGTTACATGGTCTAGTTCGGTTCTTTTTGGGCAATATCTCATGTAGTATTGTTTCCCATTCTGAATCCGTTAGACTGCTATAATAAGGCATGGCTGCTACTGGATAATGCTTTTACGGTCACGTTACTATAAGACCGTAAAAGATGTCAAATGGGTTCTATAGAAGCGATTTCAATCGCCGATTGAAATCGCCTATTTTTAAATCGCCGATCGCGCCGATTGTCAATTCTGCAACTTCAGCAACGGTTCAATCTGCTGCCTTTGACACTGCAATTCATCCGCCAAAGGTTGGTAAATTTCCCGATCGCCCGATTCATTGCAATAATCCCACAAGCCATTGTAACAGTGCCTGTCGTCATCCCAACCCGGATGGTTGACAATCGGATACAAGCAGATTCCCTCTATCGGAACTCCTGCTTTCATCGCCGCCACTACCTCAGTGCACACATAATTAAACCAGACAGGTCTAAACTCGTCTTCAGTGCCTGTTTCTGCTATGAATAAGGGGCGGCGGTAGCGCTCAAACACTTCTTGCAGCAATTCACGAAACGGGCGGTACAGCGGATCGGTGTATTTCATCGGGTCTTCATTGTGAATCCACTGATTGCGATCGTAATAATTCACCCCAATAATATCGAGATATTTTTCCTTACCGCCGAGTTCCGGGCGAAAACGTCCAGCCAACATATCCCAAGCTTGATATTGAGATAAGCGATAACCTTCCGCCGCGTCCCGATCCTCCGGTTTGTCAGGATCGGCAATAATGTTAATTGTGGGATCGATTTGAACGATGCGGGTGCGGGGATTGACTTCCCAAACAGATTCTATCGCTGCGATCGCAGCTTTGACTAACTGGATTTTGAGCTCGTCTCCCCGCCCTTTTGCAAACGGATTGATGTAGGCGACATCGCCGCCGGCCCAAGCAATAAATGAAATTTCATTGACAGGTGTTACAAAAGGTGTTTGGTCGGTTTCGTTCGCCAGCACTTCCATAAAAGCGCGCACCATGTTTGCAAACCTGGACACAAATTCGGGACTGAAAATATCAATATCGTCGGGCCAGCCGTAGTGAAACAAATCCCAAATTACCTGTATTTTCATGTCGCGGGCGGCGCGGATGATTGGGAGGGAACTGGAAAAATCGTATTTTCCGGGTGTCTGTTCGATTAAGTGCCAGCGGAGGCCTTCGCGGACTGTGTAAATGCCTTGCTGCTGCAAGCGTTGGTAGTCGGCTGCTGCAAATTTATCGTGACCGGTGGCGGCTGTGACATCGAGGCGTTTTCCAGATTGCACTCTGTGGGTGGAACATTCAAATCCGCCCATGAAAAAACTTTGAAACATCAATCGAATGGGTAATGGGTCATTAAGGTTTGTAGTCAGGACTTGAGTCCTTAAATCTCAATCAGAAAGGATTAAAGCCCTTACTACAAAGGGTGTTTTTGTAAGAACTATATCGATCGGCAAAAAGTCAAAATGAAATCCGAAAAAAATCTCAGATTTTTACTTTTTCCTTGACAAATCACCAATTAACACTGAGTAATAGCTTGCGGCTGTGAACTTTCTTCGGGAATATCCCAGCCGAGAGTTGCCGCCGCGATCACCTCTAGGGGAAACTTGGGAGTGCGATCGGCATACAGCAAACCGTTAGCTTCTTGGTAAGTATCGGTTAACTGCGTGTAACAAAATCCGCTGAACATTTCCACTCGGTTTACCACCTTCAACAGCGCGCTGTAGCGCCTTTGCAGTTCCAGGGTGTCCGACGCGCGCACGTAGCCCCAAACCCTGTAAAAATCAGGGTTTTCGCGACCGGCGCAGGCGATGCCACCGAATTCTGTCAGCATCATCGGCTGTCCTTGGTGCGGGTGGCCGTCGAGGGTGAGGACTCGCCCGCCGGGACGCCCGCGATCGAACAAATCGGCTAGCTGGACTTCGGGCCCGTAGCGCTTGGCTAGTGTTTGCGGGTTGTTGTCGTAGTCGTGAATCGCCAGGATGTCGGTATCGATGCTTTCCCAGCCGTCATTACCGATGACGGGGCGAGTCGGATCGAGGGTTTTGGTCAAGAAATACAGCGCTTGCACGTAGTTGCGGTGGGCTGCGGCTTCGACTAAATTCGGAACTCCCCAAGATTCGTTGAACGGCACCCACACTACGATACAGGGGTGGCTGGCGTCGCGGTCGATGACTTCCGTCCACTCCCGCGTCAGCCTTTGTACGGCTTTGGGAGTGAAGCGGTAGGCGCTGGGCATTTCTTCCCAAACTAGGAGCCCCAGCACGTCTGCCCAGTACAAAAATCGGGGGTCTTCGATTTTTTGGTGCTTGCGGACGCCGTTGAAACCCATTGCCTTGACTAATTCGACATCGTGCCGCAAAGCTTCGTCGGAAGGGGCAGTCATCATGGTGTCGGGCCAGTAACCTTGGTCGAGCACCAGTCGCAAATAGTAGGGGCGGCCGTTTAGCATGAAGCGATCGCGCTGGATGCTGACCGTCCGCATGGCGGTATAAGATTTAACCTCGTCGAGTAGTTTGCCGTCCGCCCACAACTGCACTTGAGCGTTAATTAGCGTCGGCTTTTCGGGACTCCACAGCAATTCGTTTCGGTAGTCGTCGATACCAGGGTCTGAGAGGGCGATGCGGCGGTGGATTTCGCCGTTGATGACTTCGTAGGTGTCGTTGACCAGCAGCATACAGCCGATCGACAGTTTAACTTTAATCTGGATTCCCGACTGGCGATCGCCGGCGACAAACGCTTCAAAACCGATTTCCCAGCGCTCAAACTGGGGAGTCCAGCGGATGCGCTCGATATAAGTGTGAGGCACCAATTCTACCCAGACTGTCTGCCAAATGCCGGTCGTGCGCGGATACCAAATACTATGTGGCTCTATTTGCCAGTCTTGCTTGCCGCGCGGTTGCTCCAAATCTTGCGGGTCGTCCTGGGCCCAGACTGTCACGCGCTGGGGCCCGTTGAGGTTCACAACTGGTGTAATGTCTACGCTGAAAGGAGTGTGTCCGCCTTCGTGTTCGATGACATACTGACCGTTCACCCAGACGCGGGCGCGGTAGTCTACGGCCCCAAAGTGGAGGAGAACTCTGCCTTCTGTGTGGGGTACGTCAAATTCGCGTTCATACCAGCAGTTGGCGTGAAAATTCGTGTCGCCGATCCCGCTTTTTGCCGATTCTGGAGCAAACGGCACTTCTATAGTGTGAGTCCACTCAGAAATATCGATCGGCTGCACGCAGTGGCCCGCGTCATCGTAAGCAAACTTCCACTGACCATTGAGACAAATCCAGTTGCTCCGGCGCAGTTGGGGGCGGGGATAACCTGTTTTCCGTCCTTGAACTGTCACCTTACTATCAAGAGTTGCAGACTCTTCTATCTCGCAATTTTCTAGTTCTCTACCTAACCAACTCATCGGCACATCTACCCAAAGTTATATTTATAGGTTAGCTACAATTAACACCACTTTGACAAGTTTTTTGCTGATTAATTTGCAAAAGTTCTGCCATTAAAACAGCCTCATCTGCAGGCTCTCTTGTGCTGAAGTCATTAGTCAGGAGAAGGAACAATAAACCAGGAAGATTTTTCCTATACCCCCCTCTCCCACTCTCCGCCTCTCCCCCTAGCTAGCAAGACTTTGCAAATCTCCTAACGGTTCAGTTAGCTCACTTTTGAGATAAAATTCTTCCGCCAACGGCAAACAATGAAATATTTGCTGTAGTCCCGTCAGTTCAAAGAGCATTCTAACTTGTTCGCTCATGGCCGAGATCAAAAGTATACATTGGCAGTCTCTAACTAATTTCACGATCGCCACTACAGCCATTAACTCGGAATTTTTCAGAAAATTTATTTTTGAGAAATCCAGCATAAGAATTTTGCCACCGCTTTCAATTAGGCGCTGTATTTCTTTCTGAAACTGAGCAAATTGAGAATTTTCCAAAACCTCATGAGACAAAACAATTTTCACTAGAACGTTCATTTTTACCTCAATCCTTGTTTGAATTATTAAATAACTTTTGATGAAAACCGAGTAAGGTGCTCCGTGGGCACCTTACCTTTTTACCCGTAACTCGCAGCTTCCAGCTACTTGCTAGCAGAGTTGCCGTTGCCGTTGCTGTTGCCGTTGTTGACAGCAGCGACTTCTAGAGAAGCTGCGGCTGGGCGAGGGGCAACTCCATTCGAGGAGCTTACATTAGAGGCCGAACCGTTAACATTTTCTACCAATTCAATCACCGGCTTGGTAGTAATTTGTTTGTAAGTTGTCAGAGCTTGAGCGACCACTTGATCCATGTTGTAATACTTGTAAGTCGCCAGCCTTCCCACGAAAGAAACTCCCGGAGTTGCATCAGCCAAAGCCTTATATTTCTTGTAAACTTCGGCATTTTCTGGACGCGGAACCGGGTAGTAAGGGTCTCCCTCAGCTTGGGGATATTCGTAGACAATGCTAGTTTTTTGATGCTCTTGTCCGGTGAGGTATTTAAACTCCGTGCAGCGAGTATATAAATGCTCGTTGGGGTAATTTACGACCGGTGCTTTTTGGTGTACGGGTACGTTCAGTGTTTCGTGCTTGAATTCCAAGGAACGGTAAGGAAGTTTGCCGTAGCAATAATTGAAATAGGTATCGACTGGCCCGGTGTAAATCATTTCTCCGTAAGGGATAAAACCCTCAATCTCGCGGTAGTCGGTATTCAGCATCACCTTGATGTTTGGGTGAGAAAGCATCTTTTCAAACATCCGAGTGTAGCCGTGCAGCGGCATTGCTTGATAGGTATCGGTGAAATAGCGATCGTCCCGGTTAGTGCGGGTGGGTACGCGCGCAATCACTGAGTTGTCGAGTTCCGACGGGTCCATTCCCCACTGTTTGCGGGTGTAGTTGCGGAAGAATTTCTCGTAAAGTTCGCGGCCGACTTTGCTGACAACTACATCTTCGGAAGTGCGAATGTAATCCTTTGGTTCTGCTACTTTCGCGAAGAAATCTTCTACTTCAAATGAGGTGAGATTCAGTCCATAAAGTTCGTTTACGGTGTTGAGATTGATCGGAATTGGCAGCAGTTGACCGTCAACGCTGGCTAGGACGCGGTGTTCGTAGGGCCGCCACTCGGTGAAGCGGGAAAGATACTCGAAAACTTGGCGCGAATTGGTGTGAAAAATGTGGGGGCCGTATTTGTGTACGAGGATGCCGTGGTCGTCGTAGTGATCGTATGCGTTGCCGCCGATGTGGTTGCGGGTATCAATTATCAGGACAGTTTTTCCGGCCTCATTTGCTAGTCTTTCGGCAATGACGCTACCTGCAAATCCGGCTCCGACGATTAAATAGTCAAACATTGAAACACCTCTGATTGTGGGTAAGGGTAAGGGTAAGGAATAATTGGTAATTGGACATCAAGCGAGGAGTGTTGAGTGTTAATTTTTGAATCCGTAACGTGTAACTCTTTAACTTCAACCTCAACATTCCTAACTTAAAACTTTCATCCGGCCTTCGGCTTTCTGCCTTTTATCGTCGATCGCACTTTCGATCAACCCCAGCATTTCACCCCAGGTATTGTCCCAAGAATTGTCTGCTAGAAAGGCGTCTACTTCGCTCAGCCAGTTGGTGCGAACGTCCGAACTTTCGCTGAGGATTTCTTGGGCACAAGCAACGAATTCTTCAGAATTACTAGCAATCCGAACCAAGCCGTTTTCTCCGTAGGGCCGCACCACGTCGCGGATAGGAGTAGAAATCACAGGTTTGCCGGCAGCGAGGTATTCTGGAGTTTTCGTGGGACTAATAAACTTAGTCGATTCGTTAATCGCAAAAGGCAGCATGGCGATATCCCATCCGCCAAGATACGCTGGCAGTTCTTGATAAGATTTGCCACCGAGATAGTGGATATTTGGGTGAGTTGGCAGAGTTGCCGGATCGATTTTCGCCACCGGGCCAATGATGACTAAATGCCAGTCCGGCCTTGCTTGAGCAATGCCCGCCAGCAGTTCGATATCCATGCGTTCGTCTATGACGCCATAAAATCCCAAACGCGGGTGAGGAATGTCTTTTTGATCCGCCGGTTCTTGTGAAAGATTCCTGGCTGTCGCAAAGTGTTCTTTTTCGATGCTGCTGGGGAAGGCGTGAATGTTTGGGTGCTGGTGCTGTTTGGCTTCGTAAAGGTTGTGTCCCCCGGTAAATACTACGCTGGCGCGCTTTAATAATTGGTTTTCATTGGCTTTTAAATTCGGGTGCGCGCCTTTGAATGCTGACAGTTCATCCATGCAGTCGTAGACTACAGCTAGCGGGTTTAAGTGGTTTGTGAAACTGACAGCCATTGGTGTGTAATACCAGAGGATGTACTGGCTAATTTCTGCCGATCGAAACAAATCATCTAGCATAGCTTGCTGAGCAGTTTGTGCTGTTGCTTCGCTGATTCCTTCGCTCAGGTGTGGTACTATTACCCAGACTCCGCTTTCGTGGATGCTGACATCAAGCCACCAATCTGTAGCTTCGCTCAAAATTGGTTCTTCTACAAAGAAGACGCGACGACTTTTGGCACAGCGACTCAAGAGATGTTGCGGACGCTGATAGACAAAATTCCACCGCAAATGAGACAGGCAAACTAAATCAGGTGCCTCTAAAGCATCAGCTTTTGATAAGTTGGCGCGCAATGCGGGCGAGGGAGCGAATTGAGAGGGGGATTTGGCTGGATCTATAGAGGTAAATCGGATCTCCCATGCTCGACTTTTATTGCTATACTTATTGTTTACTGAGTTTTCTGGGGGCGACATATTAGCCTCTGGAATTTGTCAATGAAAATTTGTCAGTTAAAATTGGTCAATAGGATATCTTTCTCAGCCTTGTCTTACTGAAAGTCGCAAGCATAAATCTGAGAACTTTTATTGACGAGCAAGCGCCGCATTCAGTGAGCCAAACAAAGAAACTGTTTAGCTGCGGAAAAAACAGGCTTATCTGCTTTTTTCAGAATTGAAACTTAGAGATAAGTTATTATTTTTAGACTTGCTATTGTTGTTAAATGTAACCCAGTTTTTCTGCCCTAACTTCTATCTGAAGGATGACTTTTATCTCAGGAGACACCTAGCTTGCACGCTGGGTTCAAAAGCCGTTAAAATGCCGATCGACCTTGTAAAATGACTCTTAACTGGCAGGTACGGGGTGAAAAAAGAGCGAGTTTTATTGCTTTATTTGGAGAGGATAGAAAATTTGCCATCAAGTTTATGTTGCTTTTTGATTTGACAAACCTTGCTTTTTTTAACTCATCCGATCGCTAATTCGGGAAATTTGTATCCTAATATACCAAGTTGCGCCCGAGATTTCTGACTTCCGATAGATTAACAATTGACAGTTTATAGAGTGGGGTTAAACTCACCGAACAGCACCTGTCTCAACAATACCAAAGAAACCAGGCAACCGCAACGATAAACCTAAGATTTTGCGCGAGTCTGTGGCAAGAAAGGAAAGTGACGACATTTGCGCTGTGGGCGTCAGTTTAACCTCGCGCCCACAGCACAAATGTCAATCATCCCTCTAAGGGCGGGTTCGCCGATATCTGCAATCAAACGCAAAATATCCACGTAAACCCGCGCCTAGAAAATAGCAGCAACTTTACAGTCGGCGGCTGTCAATTTTTGCCAGTCCCCCTCCAAAGGCAAAATCTTGCACATTGGAACTCTTTAAGAAATCGTGAGGAAAACCCAATTCAATTGCACTTACTTTGTCTAACTGCTGCATTTGTTCTGGGGTTAATTCAAACTCCAAACAAGCGAGATTTTCCTGAAGTTGCGAGAGTTTGCGCGAACCCACAATCGGAATAACTTCGACTGGCTGTTGGATCAGCCAATTTAGGGCTACTTGAGAAGCAGGTTTGCCAATTTCGGCTGCTATTTTGCTAACTTCGTCAGCAATTTTGAGGTCTCGTTCGTTAATTTTTCCCGATTCAGGTGAATTCAGCCGTTTAGCTTCACTGGCTGTTTCTGAAGTGTTGTATTTTCCTGTCAGCAAACCTGCTGCTAGGGGGCTCCAAGCTGTGATGCCAATATCAAAGGCTTTTGCCATAGGGATCAAGTCCCGTTCCGGAGTTCGCTCTTTTAAAGAATACTCGATTTGCAAGCCGATAAATGGTGTCCAACCGCGCAGGTTGGCGAGCGTATTTGCTTGAGAAATAATCCAAGCCGGCGTATCGGAAATGCCGATATAAAGAACTTTGCCGGCGCGCACCAAATCATCAAAAGCGCGCATTACTTCTTCGACGGGTGTGGTAAAATCCCAAGCGTGCAGCCACAGCAAATCTATGTATTCAACTTGCAATCGCTTCAAACTTGCTTCTACTGCTTGTACCATATTTTTGCGGTGGTTGCCGAAACCATTGATTTCGCCATTCTTCATGTTGAGGCTATACTTAGTGGCAACTACCCATTTTTCGCGATCGGCTGCGATGAACTCACCCACATATTTCTCGCTAGTACCGTTGGTGTAGAGATTCGCGGTATCAATGAAATTGCCGCCCGCTTCTGCAAAGGCGTCGAACATTTTCCGGCTTTCGTCGTAGGAGCTCCCCCAACCCCACTCTTCCCCAAAAGTCATGGTGCCGAGGCAGATTTCGGAAACGCGAAGTCCGCTGTGACCTAGTAGTTTGTATCTCATGTCACTCTTCCCCTAATTAATGGTTGTTAACAGTTTAAATCGGGATTTCCCAAACTGTTGCCATCAGTCGGGGTGGCGGGTTTTTGTAAGGTGTTAGCGCTGCGCTGAAGGTTGAGTGTTTGGCCAAGTCAATCAAAATTTCGTAGCAGGGGCGATGCTGTCTCGCCCCTGCGTTTACGTTTGAACAGCGCGCAGGGGCGATCGTCTTACTAATGTATTTAGAATTACATTGCTAGATAAAAATACACTAAAACTGAAAAAGAAATATCTACCTTTAGATAGGTATTTCAGGAAAGGAGTTAAATAAAAAATGCGATCTTAAATAATCAGAAAACCAGACAGAACTACAGAAAAAATTAATGTAGCTAAATTAACTTTTTAGCGTTATAGTGATTTATAGATTACAAAAACTAGGTGACTCACTTGGCTGATATCGTTGATACCGCCGTTTCGGCAGGCTCTTTTACTACCCTAGTTGCTGCAGTCCAAGCCGCTGGTTTAGTAGATACTCTCAAAGGCGCTGGCCCCTTCACAGTTTTTGCGCCTACTGACGAAGCTTTTGCTAAGCTTCCCGCAGGTACTGTAGAAGCACTGCTTAAGGACATTCCTAAGCTGACAAAAATCTTGACTTATCATGTCGTTTCTGGCAAAGTTATGGCCGCTGATGTGGTCAAGCTGAAATCTGCCAAGACAGTGGAAGGTTCAGAAGTTAAAATTGATGCTTCCAATGGCGTCAAAATCAATGATTCTACCGTTACAACAGCCGATGTTGCTGCTGATAATGGCGTCATCCACATTATTGATTCAGTCTTGCTTCCTGCGTAAGCACAGACTTAGATAGCCCAATACTATCTTGAGGGCGGTGGCTAACTATAGCCACCGCCCTGTTTTCGTTAAGGTTTAAATATTTTAGGCAGCTCAATAATTAAAACTATTATAGAGCAGCGGGAATTTGGCGATCGCACTCGCGAATGTCTGCCCCCAATTTGTCGCTGCTGGATTTACCGGCAAAACAGGTTACAAGCCAACTGCCTTTACACTCTTGGGCTGATTCCCGGTTGATGCGTAGATACCAGGCCACCAAACCCAACATTTCTCCGAGAAACTGGGTTTACGAGGCCTTGTCCTAATTAAGATACAATAAGAAACACACGGAAAGTGCGATCGACATTATTTGACCGTCAAGCTATGCAATCTACAACTCACTCCGAGACAGAATCGGCGATGGACGCTCCCAAACACGTCTTACCCGTTACCATCATTACAGGATTTCTTGGCCTTGGTTAATCCAGTTTACAAAGTTTTAGAACGCCAAGAAAAGCTCGACTATGTAGTAGTCGAAACAACGATATTTGCCACAGCCGGGGGCATTCCAGACGATTTCACTCCTCCAGACTTTGCACTGCCCGTAGAAAGTCACTCTAAAGTAAATTTATGTCTGGTGCAATAGAAAATAAACTATTTATTTTAGATCACCGATGGCAACATTTGACTCATTGGATGCAGACAGTTATCGCACAACCTGCACTTACAGCCAAAGCTCAACTTGCAGACCCCCGTTTGGTAGCTAAAAACTTTACTTGGAAACACGGACTAGACCAGTTGCTTGATGTCATATTACCCGAAAACACGATCTATAAAATAGAAAAATCAACTTTTGAATCAATAATTCTGTAACCTAATAACTCTTTTTCTTAATGGTAACGGGTAATTGGTAATTGGGCATTGGTAATAGGTAATGGGTGATGGGCGCTCAGCAACACATCAAAACTAACAACTAACAACTAACAAATAAATGCGTATAATTGTTGAAGGCTGGCGTTTTTTGCCGCACTCCTACGCGATCGCCAATCAATTTCAGCTACTAGAAATGCTGAAATATCCTAACTTAGAAATTTTTCACCAAGATATCCCATATCTAGACGAAAATTGGCAGCCAGCAACCGGTTTGTTAGACGCAACTGCTGAAGCAGCAATAAAAAATATTCCTCACCCTTCCGCATCTCTCAAAGCAGACGCTACGTTACGGAGCTCAGTACCTTACAATTTTGCACCCTCAAATACAAAACGGACGTGCTTGTTTGCCACAACAGAATGGGGGATTCTGCACAACGAAAACTTTAGAATAACCGGCGCAGCTTCCCTCCGCGAAGGACACAGCAACTCCGATATAATTATTATTACGCCTTCCCATTGGTCGAAAACCGGATTTATCCGCAGCGGTGCGAATCCCGATCGCACAATTGTCATACCCTGCGGCATCGATCCGAATATTTACAAACCTTTAACAAAATCGGAACGCGAAGCTTTGCGGAAACAGCAAGGATGGGACGGATTTGTATTTTTGAATATCGGTGCAGGATCTCCAAATAAAGGCATCGATATTATTGTTAAAAGCTTTCGCAGTTGTACTTGAAAGTTATCCCGAAGCGAGATTAGTATTGAAAGGAGAAGAATCAATATATGAGTCGGATTCTCTGATCGCTCAAAACATAGACGAACTGACATTTGACGAAGCAGAAAAAGTTTTGCCGCGCATGGCTTACATAGGAGAAACACTGCCTTTTGCAAAAATGGCTCAACTTTATCAAGCCGCCGATGCCTACGTATCTCTTTATTTAGCAGAAGGATTCAATTTGCCCGCATTAGAAGCAATCGCTTGTGGCTTGCCCCTTATCTGCACTAAAGGCGGCCCGACGGATGATTTTACAACTCCAGATTTTGCTTGGCACGTCGAAAGTACGTTTCAAGAAGGTACTTCTAACGGTCAGCCGATATTTCGCCTGATGCCAGATTTAGAACATTCGATCGCCTTAATGAAAAATATTATAGAACAGCCGGAGTTGTGCGATCGCTCTCGCGAAGCAGACCCCAAATTTGTAGCGGCTGGGTTTACCTGGAAACACGTTGCAGACCAACTCCTAGAGGTACTTTTGCCAACAATTCGATCGCCAAATTAAACAGGGTGCGATCGCATTGTTGGTAACTTCCGATAATTAGCGCTTGCAGGGCGCTGTTCGGAATTAATATAAGATACAATAAGAACCACAAGTTTAAGCTTCAGACCTTATTTGACATTCAAGCTATGCAATCTACAACTCAGTCCGAGACAGAACTGGCGATGGACGCTCCCAAACACGGATTGCCCGTTACAATCATTACAGGATTTCTCGGCAGTGGCAAAACAACCCTGCTCAACCATATCCTGACCAACCAGCAGGGTTTGAAAACAGCAGTTTTGGTAAATGAATTTGGCGAAATCGGCATCGACAACGAACTGATTGTCACCACCGACGACAACATGGTTGAGCTGAACAACGGCTGCATCTGCTGCACAATTAATGAAGATTTAGTGAATGCAGTTTACAAAGTTCTGGAACGTCAAGAAAATCTCGATTATCTAGTAGTCGAAACAACCGGACTCGCCGACCCGCTACCAGTAGCAATGACTTTTTTAGGCACAGAACTGCGGGACCTGACTCGTCTCGATTCGATAGTGACAGTAGTAGACGCAGCCAACTACAGCTTAGATTTGTTCAACTCTCAAGCAGCTTACAGTCAAATAGCTTACGGCGATATAATTATCCTCAACAAAACTGATTTGGTTGAAGAAGCAGATTTAGATTTGTTAGAAGTTAAGATTCGCGATGTCAAAGAAGGTGCTCGAATTCTGCGAACGGTAAAATCGCAAGTTCCCCTACCGCTAGTCCTCAGCGTCGGATTGTTTGAATCTGACAAATATTTCCAATCAGAGGAAAGTCCTAGCAGTCACGAACATCACGACCACCACGAACATCACGACCACCACGACCATCACAGTCACGAACATCACGACCACCACGACCATCACGGTCACGAACATCACGACCACCACGACCATCATGGTCACGACCACTCCGGCCATTTAGAAAATGACGGATTTACCTCAATTTCTTTCCAGAGCGACAAGCCATTTTCTCTGAGGAAATTTCAATATTTCTTAGATAACCAACTGCCAACAAACGTGTTTCGCGCGAAAGGGATTATGTGGTTTGAAGAAAGTCCCAAACGGCATATTTTCCACTTGAGCGGCAAGCGATTTTCGATGGATGACGACCAGTGGAAAGGTGAGCGGAAAAACCAGCTTGTTCTCATCGGTCAGGGTTTGGATACCGAGACTTTGCGATCGCAACTCGAAAACTGTCTTTGTATGCCTTCAACCAATCGCGGCAAAGGTTTTGGGAAAAACTAAAGGTTGAAAATTAAACATAACAGACGTGCGCTGGCCAGAAACCCGGTTTTTTCGTCGAGACTTCGCGGTCAAAACCGAGATTGATCCGAGAAACCGGGTTTCTGTTCATAATTCCTATTAAAAAGGGAAGTTTACCTTTTGATTTTTAGTTTTAAATTTAAGAATTTCTAATTTCCAATGCGAGTCATCATCCAGCGAGTAAAATCATCTCAAGTCGAAATTGAAGGTCAAATTGTTGGCAAAATTGGCCGCGAACCTGGGGGGGTGACAACCCCCCTGAAACCCATAGTTAGTAAGGATTGAGCCAACTTGTGGTAAAAAAAGATAGGCAGCAGAATTGTTACACGCTTGCCTATCAAAAAAAATAATGATACCAACATTCTACCTCATTCATTTAAAAAAACAACTAAGTTCAGCTCAATTTAAAATGATTGGAATCTTGCTACCCTTGATACAATCAGAAAAACAAGTGAGATTAGAACGGCTCTCGCGGGTATTTCCCTATCCAATTACAACAGAAAGTCGGCGTAAAAAACTACAAAGGTTTCTCGATTTGCCTCACTTAACTATCTCACTAATTTGGTTCCCATTAATTACTTATTGGTTGATTACTTATTGCCGTGTTGGTCAAACTTTATCAATTGCAATCGACCGCAGTCAATGGGGGCGCATTAATCTCTTTATGGTTAGCCTGATCTGGGAGCGAAGAGCAATTCCATTATACTGGTCACTGTTGCCCAAATTGGGAAACAGTAACTTTGAGTCACAAACAACCAATTTACAGCAAGTTTTACCATTATTTTCAGAATATAAAGTCATTATTTTAGGAGACCGTGAATTTTGTTCTGTCGATTTGGCAAACTGGCTGAGGAAAAAGGGTGTATCTTTTTGTTTAAGACTAAAAAAGAATCATTGTATCGAAACGGAACATTTAGTTTGGCAACGGCTAGATAAATTAGGAATAATACCAGGAACCTCTTTATATTTTCAAGGTAAAAGAGTGAGGAAAACTCGACCTGCGACCGGATTTGATCTTGCTTGTAAGTGGAAAAGGAACTACGGGAGATGGAAGGTTGATAAAGCGTGGTTTATACTCACAGATTTAGGGTCATTGCCGGCAGCTATCGATGCTTACAAGCAACGGATGGGCATTGAAGAAATGTTCCCTTGATTGTAAAACGGGAGGCTACGATCTTGAAGGAACTAGCTTAAAAGGAGACCGACTTATTAAGATGATTTTGCTCATGACGCTCGCCTACAGTTCGGGAATATTTCAAGGCAATGAAATGAGGAAAAAGCAGGTGCAAAAATATGTATCTCGCCGCAAAGAACCTAAAAAAAGATATCGAAGACGGAGTACATTTGGTGTAGGTTTAGATGGAGAAAAGTGGGTTAATTATCTCGAACAATATTCTGACGAGGTAGAACAGTTAATGAAGTTAACTCCTTCTCAACGCCGCTTTTACCAACAAGGTATGCGGGCTGCAACCCTTATACAGTCTATCTCGTAGACCTCTTTGTCACCCCCCCAGGCCGCGGACTTAACTTGCTTGTAGGTATTGCAGACACCGACACCGAAGCAGAACTCGATTGGATGGCTCGCAAATGCCTGGAATTGCGTTTGTTTCCCGACTCGGCCACGGATAAGTAGTCAAACAAAATTAATTACACAAACAAATAATATGATATAATAAAAAATATCAAGTTGTGTTCAAAGAA